>CBFGYT010000247.1:0-2811 GCA_965653065.1 uncultured bacterium
GGAAGGAATTTCTTTAGGGTTTAAGTATAAACCGCGCCAGAGAAGTGCAACGATGGCTACTGCTATGACGATAGGAATAAAGCGTAGCCATTTAATTGTCATAGCGTTTCCTCATGGTGAGTAAAGTCATCATAATGCCAATAAAAACAAATAAGCCACCGGCCCAAATCCAACGAACAAAAGGTTTATCATACAGGCGCACGACCCAAGTGGATTGATCTAAAGGTTGCCCTAAAGCGACATAAAGATCACGCCATGGAGAGATTGCAATTCCTGTTTTGGTCACTTGGGTTTGTGTGACATCAAAATTTTCACTTTCACTGGTAATCGTGTTGACCAAATGGTGATTTTTATAAATAGAAAATTGTGCCGCAGTACCATGATAATTGGCTGTTTTAACCGGCGATAATGCATCTAACGTGAAAACATAATTAGCTAATTGTACACTTTGACCAACTGCTATTTTAACTTGACGTTCTACACTATGACTTTTATTAATTGTAATGCCTAAGATTAAAATCGCAATGCCTATATGCGCAAAGATCATGGCAAGACGTCGTTGCGATAAAATGCGTTTATGATAATGCTGATACGCGTCTATCAATGTTGTGATTATAATAAAGAAAGCAACCGCTAATCCCAGTGCGGTGAATACATCACGACTTTTGTTATCCAATAATAAAATGGCCAGAGTAGCACTGACAGCAATCCCTAAAGAAATAGCCAAATTGACGGCAAGTGCAGAAAAGTGATGCGACCGCCAACGCACTAAAGGCGCAATCGCCATCGTAGCCAATAGAGGTAGAGCAATGGGCACAAATACAAGATTATAATAAGGCGCGCCGACGGTGATTTTATCTAAATGTAAACTGTCTAAGATGATGGGATAGAGAGTGCCTAAGACGACAGTGGCTAATAAAGTTAAAATAACAACACTGTTAATTAACAAAAAAGTTTCGCGAGAAAATAATTCAAAATGATGCGAAGCCATTAATAAACGACCGCGGAAAGTAAATAAAATAATACTGCCTAGCCACAGAGTGGCTAAAAACAATAGCAAAAATACGCCGCGCGAAGGATCATTAGCAAATGCGTGTACGGATACCAATACGCCCGAGCGAACTAAGAATGTGCCAAGCAAACTTAAAGCAAAACACAATAAAGCTAAGGTGACAACCCAGCCTTTAAAGGCTTGTTGTTTTTCACAAACAATCAAGCTATGCATGAAAGCGGTCGCACACAACCATGGCATTAAAGATGCGTTTTCTACTGGATCCCAAAACCACCAGCCGCCCCAGCCTAATTCACGATAAGCCCACCAACTGCCTAAAACAATGCCTAAGGTTAAGAATGCCCAAGAGAGCCCTGTCCATAAACGTAAACTATGACACCAAGCCGTAGAGACCTCGCCTTCGATTAAAGCCGCAATGGCATAAGCAAAACCAACAGCAAAACCGACATAGCCTAAATACAACATGGGTGGGTGAAACATCAGTCCTGGATCTTGTAAAATAGGAGTTAACGTTTGTGCGGGCACGGCATCGATGGGAAAGAAGCGCGTAAAAGGAGAAGAGGTTAATAGTAAGAACACCAAGAAGCCGCTTTCTAATAAGGCTAAAGTACGTAAAACTAACTGATGGGTGCTGGCAGGTAAGCTTCGTGGAAATAAAGCGACACCGGCACTCCAAACAGAGAGTAAGGCACACCATAATAGTAACGATCCTTCATGTTGCCCCCACGTAGCGCCCAAGCGATACCACCACGGCAAATCCTTATTGGCGTTGTTATAAACAGACCAAAGCGTAAAGTCATACCGTAAAAAAGCGACCATCAAACAAGCTAATGCCAGTAATACACAACTAGTATAAGTTAAAGTAGTGCGCTTTAAAAATAGACTTAATCGTGCATCTCCTCGTGAGTAATAGCACGGAACAATCAAACTACTCAAACATAAGATCAAAGCGAAAGCCAATAACAACGTTCCCCACTCAGCCAGCATGATTATCTCCTGATTGAGTTTTTAATAATTCTTGTACGGGTTTAGGCATATACTTTTCATCATGTTTCGCTAAAATTTCAGTGGCTACAAACTGATGATTTGCATCAAAATGCCCCGTGATGACAACGCCTTGTTGTTCACGAAATAGATTAGGTAATTCCCCTTGATAAGTAATGGGGATTTGAGTGTGATAATCGGTAATCGAAAATTGTACGGCTAAAGTTTGTTTGTTGATAACCAAACTATTGGCAGCGACAAAGCCCCCTAAGCGAATTGTTTGTGTAGAAGGGATATTTTGTTGTAATGCTTGCGTCGGTGTATAGTATAAATTGATGTTTTGCTTTAATGCGTAAAGCACCAAACTACTGGCGATGGCCAATAATACAATGAGCGAACTGATGAAAGTTAGTTTTTTCTTTTGTTTACTGTTCACAAATAATAATCCTAATATTTAATGTTATTTATACTCATTTCATTTCAGATCTTCGTTACGGATTGCTTTTTACAAGTTCATCAAGTTCTGTTACGATAATCTTTCCAATAACATACTGAAAAAAAATAATTAATTCTAGAGTTTTCTACAAAATAAACGAACGCACTGCTTCCAGGTATCGAGGGTCGCTTGGCAATGTTTCAAACCGTAAGCGGCATGGATGCCGCGCTCGAGCCTACAGGGACATATTTACGGCGTGTTTGAAACATGACAGGCGACTCTCGATACCGATTAGGCTAAACTCCTATTCATAACCCCGCATTATTTTTCTATAAATTTTCTTTTGTTCTTGTTTAGCAAGTACCCATTGCATACCCAT
>CBFGYT010000248.1:0-2808 GCA_965653065.1 uncultured bacterium
GTCATTGCGAGCGCAGCGTGGCAATCCAGTGAATAATCCGCAGATCTGTGGACTACTCCTGGATTGTAACAAAGCTTCGCTCCTCGCAATGACGGGAGTTAAGTTCGCATCTTCAAGTGCATTGGGTATATACCATTTTACGGTTCAATACTTTTTAGCAAGCCATCTTTTAAAACATTCTTCTGCACTTTCCCCATGGCATTTCTCGGCAATGTTGCTTTAAATATAACTTGCTTAGGCACTTTATAACCGGCGAGTACTTTCTTTAATTGCAAAATAATATCTTCACTAGACAGTATGCTTTCTTCTTTTTTAACAACAATAGCCACCACTTGTTCGCCAAAATCGGCATGTGGTAAACCAATGACGGCCGATTCCATCACATCCTCTATTTGTCCTAATGCCTCTTCAATTTCTTTAGGATAAATATTAAGGCCGCCGGATATAATCAAATCTTTAGATCTATCCAAAATGGACAGATAGCCATTTTCTTTGATAACCCCTATATCTCCAGTGCGAAAATAATTATCTTTTGTAAAATAGTCTTGTCTAAACGATTCTTTTTGCCAATAGCCAGAGAAAACATTGTCTCCACGTACTTGAATGTGCCCTATTTGATTTAACCCTAAATCGATATCTTCATCATCGGCAATTCTAATATTCACCCCCGGCAAAGGCAATCCGACTGACAAGGGAATGCGCTCTCCTTGCAACGGATTAGACGCATTGATCCCCGTTTCTGTCATGCCATATCTTTCTAAAATATTCTTGCCAGTTTTATTCGAAAATGCCATAAATGTTTTTTGCGATAAGGGTGCCGAACCCGAAATAAAAATTCTAATATTTTTAACCAACTCTTTATTAAAAGATTCTGTTGCTAACAATCTATTGTAATAGGTAGGAACCCCCATAAAAAGAGTACTCTCTGGCAGAAATTGTAATGCTGTGGTTACTTCAAATTTAGGTAGAAAGATCATTTTCCCGCCGCTGAGTAATAAAGTATTACAAGCAAAGAAAAGACCATGACAATGAAAAATAGGCAGCATATGTAATAATGTGTCTTTTCCCGTCAGTTGCCAGATGTGCATTAAATCTAATGCATTAGACAACAGATTACGATGTGTTAATACCGCACCTTTAGGTTTCCCTGTGGTTCCTGACGTATATAAGATGCACGCAATGTCTTGCGAATGCTGACTTTCACCTATAAATTGTATGCTTAATTGATTCGCTCGTTGTTGTAAGCTCCCTTGACCATTTCCACAGAGCGTATAAACAGCACAGTTTCGTTTTTCTTGTGTAAGATAATCGAGAATGGCTTTTGCATTTTCTTCACGACAAATAAATAAACTTGGGTTGGCATCTTCGATAAAGTATGTCGTTTCGATAAAAGTAAAATCTGGATTTAATGGAATATAAATAACCCCATAACAAAGTGCCGCCAAATATACGCATAATGCGTCCACCGATTTATCCGTTTGCTGTATGATCCTATCGCCAACTTTCAAATGTAAGCGTTTAAAGAAATTGCAAAACTGCGCTACACGTTCGTCTAATTGTTTATACGTCATTGCCTCTTTATTTGATAAATAAAGACAAATATTATTCGCTTTTTCTTGTAATTTTAATTCGTCATATAAGTTTAACATAGTCAATCCCATTCACCCTTCAAAATGCGAACTTACGTTATAAGAATGAGTAACCGTCATTGCGAGCTTGCGAAGCAATCCAGAGAATAGATCGCAGAATTGTGGGCTATTCCTGAATTGTAACAAAGCTGTGCTCCTCGCAATGGCGACTTTCAAGTCTTGATGTAAAAACCTGTAGTTTTAAATGCGGTAACTATCTGCCAAATGCATATAGCAAACATCCTAATTTAATGAAACTTCCTGTTCTATTTTAACAAAATTTTCTTCCAAAATCTCATGGGCCAAGCTATTTTTCACAAAAAGCTGCAGCGCGATTGCCCACAGGCTTTGGTGGATGCGCTGCGGGAGTTTGCGCTCTAAGGCTTACTTGGTTGAACAGCGCTGTCTGGCTTTACAGCTGCGATTACTTTTTCTGTTACGTGGCGACCGGCCCAACCCGCAGCAACGCTACCGATGACACTGGTACCTGCTTGCCATCCATAGTAAGCAAAGATACCTATACGCGTGAGTGCATTCACGGCTTTTACGCTGTTAGCAACTAATTTATGTCCCGTTTGTTGTGCATAATTTGCAGCAGCAGGTAATACGTTATCTGTAAGCGTATTTACAGTCATTACGCCAACAGTTAGCATAGACGCATGTAGTGCAGCAGCACCATGGTCTATTGATGCGGCTTGTGTCTGTTTGTTGTGCGCACTCATAACCGCTAAAGCAGCATCATCTGTTGTGTCCATGTGAGAACAAGACATTAAAAACAAAACATTGCATAAGTAGTTGCTGCCCCATAATGCGCCGTAGTAAGCTACATTTAACCAAAAAACGGTTTGTTAAGCCATCGTTCTTGTGATGTTGTAGTACTCGACTACTGGCAGCTTTACCACCATCGGCAATCCCATGTAGAGTAGATTGTATCAATGAAATGCCTGTTAGCGTCATGGGATCGGGTGGTAGCCACTCACATAGGGCTCTTTGTGCCTGTAGAAATTGTTTATTAGAAATTATCTCTGCAAAAATGCCGCTACTCGATAAAATATTTGTTCTCGTGCCTTGCGCATTAAGACAAATGAAAGGTTGCGCGTACAGCGCTAATTTGCCATCAAATGTATTCGTTTCGACATGATATGCTGAAAAAGTGTGTACAGGCATGCGAGTAAAGCTG
>CBFGYT010000249.1:0-2781 GCA_965653065.1 uncultured bacterium
GATTACACCTATTGTGCAAAAAGTTGCTTCAGGTGCTGCAGAAAATGTTACACTCATTCAAGTGACGAATTTGGCACGCAGTCTACAACAATTAAAACAAGCCGGTGTGTGGTTATATGGCCTAGAAACACCGGCTACTGCGTCTTTATACGATATTCAATTAACGGGAGCACTTGGATTGGTATTGGGTGCAGAAGGCAAAGGGCTACGACGATTAACGCGCGAAGCGTGTGATCAATTGGTTTTTTTACCGATGTTAGGGCAAGTGACTAGTTTAAATGTATCTGTAGCAGCGGGTGTTTGCTTATATGAAGTGTTACGACAGCGGCAAGGGAAGCGATAGAAAAAATAATGATAACTCAACTCTACTGAACATCTTCAATGACCGCATTACTTGCGGCGTCTCTTTTCTTTGCCCAATAATAAAAAGCCAAGCCAATGGCTATCGCTAAGCTACTGGCATAAGCAATGGGTTTCGCACTGTGCGCGCTGATAAAACTCACTAAAAAGCCAGCGCTGGCAGTGATCAATAAATTAATTAACGTTGCTACGGCTGAAGCGCTGCCTGCCATTTCTTTAAAAGAGTTCATGGTCACACCCATGCAAGTAGGATAAAGCAAGCCGCATGCGAAAAACAGCAATGCATTGGATGGTAGTATCGTCCATAAGCTTTGTCCATGATGTGCCATGACTATAGCAATGAGCGTAAATATAAACACAGACGGCATGCCTAGTGTTAAAATCTGCTCGGCTGGAAAGCGTTTTACTAACGCACGACAACAAAACGTGCCGCATAAGAATATAAATCCTAATGCAAAAGCAGCATGACCAAAGAAAATAGGCGAGTAACCTAACCATTTTTGAATGTAGAAGGGCGCCAATGTATTATAGATAATTAAAGTCGAATACAAGCAGCCCATTAACACGCTTAAGCTCAAAAATATTTTGTTCGGTAAAATAACGGCGAAGTTTTGTTTGAGTTTAGAAATATTTAACGTATGACGATGCACGTGTGTCTCTGGCAAGATAAATAACGCAATGGCTAAGCCGATGATGCCGTAGCCTGCAAAAAATAAAAAATTTGCCTGCCAGCCGAAATATACTTGTAAATAACCACCGATCATGGGGCCTATCAACGGACCTACGCCCCATAAAGATGCCATCCACGAAGCGGCGCGTATTAAAGCGGCATCGACTAATAAATCACTGATGATAGCGCGAACCATGACAGACATTGTGCCAATCGCTAATCCCTGACAAAAACGCGCGAATAATAAAGTAGAAGCGGTAGGCCATAACGAAGGTAAGATACTGGCAATGATAATTAAAGCAAAACCGCTACGCATTAAGGGTCTGCGGCCCCATACGTCCGATAAAATGCCGCTGGAAAAAGTACCGATAGCGGCGCCTACAATAAAAATAGGGATCAAGACTTTCGCCAATACAGCAGAAACGTGTAGCGATTGATTAATAGCCGGTAAAGAAGGCGCGATGACATCTACGCCCATGCCAATTAAGGGCATAAAACACAATAATAGTCGTACTATGGTATTGGTTTTAATAGGGGAAGCTGCTGCTAAATTCATATTGATTTCTGATGAATGTATTGAAAGAATTTTATTATCAAGGATTTTCTTTCTTTTGTCAAGTCGAGAAGGGAGTGAAAATTACTTTGAGAATTAAGGTTTCTGTTGACTCACATTGGAAGATAACTTAAAGACGCCAATTGTTATCTCACAATTAGGATACTGCAGCCTTTTTATTTATCTGCAAGAGCTCTTTGAAAGTTAAAATCTTTTGACAGCGCGCTTAAAAACAGGTAAAATCGCCCCCATTATTGATATATATAAGTAGGAGCACTCTAATGGCTGTACAACAAACGCGCAAATCTCATTCTAAAACCAGAATGCGTCGCGCTCATGATTCTTTAACGGGTCCGTCTTTATCCAGCGATCCAATGACGGGTGAATTACATCGCCGTCATCATGTAACCAAAGATGGTTACTATCGTGGTAAAAAAGTATTAGAAAACAAAGCATTAGACGCGACTTCTGAAGAATAAGACCTAATCAATCATGTCGTCATCGATTACGGTTGCATTAGATGCCATGGGCGGGGACCATGGCCCGTCTATTATCGTGCCGGCAGCCTTGAATGCCTTGGCACATCATCCGCAATTGTCACTTATTTTAGTGGGCGACGAATCCACGCTAAAATCTTTATTACGTAAGAAACAATACGATCCTAATCGGTTGCAGATACAGCATACCAGCGAAATGGTAGCTATGGATGAGCCGCCGGCGCAAGCGTTGCGTTATAAAAAAGACTCTTCTATGCGCGTGGCTATCAATTTGGTGAAAGAAGGCAAAGCGCATGCTTGTGTGAGCGCCGGAAATACCGGTGCATTATTAGCAACCGCACGCTTTGTGTTAAAAACATTGCCTGGTATCGACAGACCCGCATTAATTGGCTTAATGCCAACGATGGTCGATAGAAAATCGATGGTGCGTGTATTAGATTTAGGTGCTAATGTCGATTCTACCCCTTTGCATTTAATGCAATTTGCTGTCATGGGGCATATTGTGTCGCATACCATTGATAGCGTAGCTAAACCGCGCGTGGCTTTATTGAATATTGGCGAAGAAGAAATTAAAGGCAATGAAGTTATTAAGCAAGCAGCACAACTATTTGCAGCACAGCACGCTTTTCACTACATGGGGTTTGTAGAAGCCAATGATTTATATACGGGTAAAGCCGATGTCATCGTTTGTGATGGTTTTA
>CBFGYT010000250.1:0-2774 GCA_965653065.1 uncultured bacterium
GTGAATCTAAAGTCGAAATTTTAGCTTGTTGTGTGCTGAACATCATTTAATCTTGAATTAAGCACAGACTCTTAATTTCACATCGATCTACCCCCTCTCCCGCGAGAAGGTATCATTAATAGCAAAACTCCTAGCGCGGGAGAGGGGGCGGATCTCGCTTATCTCGCGTTTCGACTTTAGACTCACCTATATATGTATTTTACTAAAAAAAGAGGATAATAATGACTGAAAAATCACTCCCTTACCATTGGCAAGACCCTCTGTTATTTGATGAACAATTAAGCGATGAAGAACGATTAATCCGCGACAGTAGCGCTCAATTTGCTAAAGAAGCTTTAATGCCAAGAATTTTACGTGCCTATCGCGATGAACACTTCGATCCCGCTATTTTACGTGAAATGGGCGAAGCTGGCTTATTAGGTGCCACTTTACAAGGATATAATTGTGCCGGTGTTAATTATGTTAGCTACGGTTTAATCGCTCGTGAAATTGAGCGCGTTGACTCTGGATATCGCTCGGCCATGAGCGTTCAATCTAGTTTAGTCATGTTTCCTATTTATACGTATGGCAGTGATGAACAAAAGCAAAAGTATTTACCCAAATTAAGAACGGGTGAATGGATAGGCTGCTTTGGGTTAACCGAAGCCAATCACGGCTCCGATCCCAACGGTATGGAAACACGCGCTAAAAAGGTCAATGGTGGCTATCAATTACATGGTTCTAAAATGTGGATCACCAATTCTCCTATTGCCGATGTATTTATTGTATGGGCAAAAAATGAAGCTGGCCGCGTCAATGGCTTTATCTTAGAAAAAAATATGAAAGGATTATCTGCGCCTACTATCGAAGGCAAATTTTCTTTACGTGCATCCATTACGGGTGAAATTGTGATGGATGATGTATTTGTACCAGAAGAAAACCGCTTGCCTCTGGCCGATGGATTAAGCGCTCCTTTCGGATGTTTGGAAAACGCTCGTTTTGGTATTGCTTGGGGCGCTTTAGGCGCTGCGGAATTTTGCTGGCACACCGCTCGTCAATATGTATTAGATAGAAAACAATTCAAACATCCTTTAGCAGCAAATCAACTCATTCAATTTAAATTAGCCGATATGCAAACGCAATTAACGTTAGCTCTGCAAGGCTGTTTACGCTTGGGCAGATTAAAAGATGAAGGCAAAGCTGCCAGTGAATGTATTTCCATGATGAAACGCAATTCTACTTTAGTTTCCTTAGATGTAGCCAGACAAACTCGTGATATGTTAGGTGGCAATGGCATTGTTGATGAATTTCATATTATTCGACACATGTGTAATTTGGAAACGGTTAAAACGTATGAAGGCACTGCCGATATTCACGCACTTATTTTAGGACGTGCGATTACCGGTATTCAAGCGTTTAAACCTTTAGGAAATCCTTAGGAATATCTACATGAACAGAGAAAAAATGTCTTATGATGTGGTTATCGTAGGAGCGGGTCCTGCTGGATTAGCTGCCGCTATTCGTTTAAAGCAATTATCGAATGATATGAGTATCTGTATTGTGGAAAAAGGCAGCGAAGTAGGCGCCCATATTTTATCGGGTGCAGTCATCGAGCCACGCGCTTTAAATGAATTACTGCCGGGATGGCAACAACAATTAAATTCTGTCGTACCCGTCACAGAAGATCGCTTTTTATTTTTAAGTCCTAATAAATCGTGGTCTGTACCTCATTTCTTACTGCCGTCACAATTAAAAAATGACGGCAATTATATTGCAAGTTTAGGATTGGTTTGTCGTTGGTTAGCAGAACAAGCTGTTGCCTTAGGCATAGAAATTTATCCTGGATTTGCCGCCAGTGAAATTTTATTTGGCGATGCGGGACGTGTTATAGGAGTTGCTACAGGCAACATGGGCGTGGATAAAGACGGTAATCCCAAAGATACGTTTATGGCCGGTGTAGAATTACATGGAAAATATACTTTATTTGCTGAAGGATGTCGCGGTTTTTTAGCAGAACAATTGATGCAACAATTTGGATTACGGCAAACCTGTGATCCACAAACCTATGGCTTAGGTATTAAAGAATTATGGCACGTCGATAGCCCTTTGTATAAACCCGGTTTGGTGCAACATACTGCCGGTTGGCCTTTAAGCAGTGATGTTTACGGCGGATCTTTTATTTATCATTTAAATCAACAAAAAGTAGCCGTTGGTTTTGTTATCGGTTTAGATTACAGCAATCCTTATTTAGATCCTTTTATGGAAATGCAACGTTTTAAAATGCATCCCGATATTGCGCCACTTTTCAAAAATGGTAAACGTCTTGCTTATGGCGCACGCGCCTTAAATGAAGGCGGATTACAATCTATTCCTAAACTAGTTTTCCCAGGCGGTGCTTTGATTGGTTGTGCCGCGGGGTTTCTCAATGTCGCTAAAATTAAAGGCAGCCACAATGCGATGAAATCTGGCATGATAGCGGCCGAAGCAATCGTACACGCTTTACAACAAAACGCAGATGGCAGCGTATTATTAGACTCTTATCCACAATCATTACAAAATTCTTGGATCTTTGAAGAGTTAAAAACCGTACGCAATTTCCGATCGTACTTTCGCTACGGCCTATGGGGCGGAACATTGCTAGGTGGCTTAGAATTAAAATTATTTAAAGGCAAAGTACCGTGGACATTGCATCATCATAAAGCGGATCGCAATTGTTTGAAATTAGCAAAAAATGCATTTCCTATTTCATACCCTAAAGCAGATGGAGCCTTGACGTTTGATAAAATGAGTTCTGT
>CBFGYT010000251.1:0-2769 GCA_965653065.1 uncultured bacterium
CAGTGATAAAGCTTTTAAAGTCAATTCAAACAATAAGATAGGTCCGGTGAGATCGAATTTGGCCAATAAAGACGGATGTAGCGCACCAAATTCGCCTATTTTTTGACCTTTGTGGTGGATAGCCAATCCTTGCTTAGGATGCAAGGCGGAGCTTATTTCTGGCTTAAATTCGCATTCTGCCAGTATATTAAATTGTTGTAATAAAGCGACTACATCGCCCTTAATATCAAAAAAATCGACTTTTTGCTGTGGGTAACCCCATTGTAGCGGCCAGCGAGTACCGGCAATCACCCCTGCAATCTGAGTTTCTTCACGACAGGGCTTATCTTTTTCTCCCGCTTGATAACACGCGCCTATTTCAAAAAAGCGCAACCGCTCTTGTTGACGATTTTGATTATAGCGCACTGCTTGCAATAGCCCAGACCATAAACTAGTACGCATCACGGCTAATTCAGGAGAAATTGGATTTGCTAATGCCAATGGCGCTCTATCGGGAAATAATAATCCTTCACTGTTTTTGTCGACAAAACTATAGGTAATTAATTCTTGATAATCTCTTGCCATCAACCATTGACCGACGCGCGTAACCCATTTGGCCTCTGTTTGCGTTGGGTCCAATTTTAATTGTTGTTGCGGTAAATTTGGCTCTATCGAATCATAGCCATAAACACGTGCAATTTCTTCAATCAAATCAATTTCAGCGGTAATATCGCCGCGAAAGCTAGGCACCCTCACTTGCCATGTGTGTTCATCGTCATGATTTAATTTCATGCCTAAGCCCGTTAGAATTTTTTCAATTCTAATTGAGTCAAGTGTTACACCTAAAATACGGTGAATACGACTTTTTCGTAAAGAAATATTAACGGTGGGCGGTAATGCGGATAGAGAGGTCACTTCAATCATTTGTGAAGCAGTGCCACCAACAATATTCAACAATAACTCTGTAGCACGTTCAATGGCTTTCTTTTGTAATTGCCAATCCACTCCCCGTTCAAAACGATGCGAACTATCGGTGTGTAATCCATAGCGTCTTGCCTGACCTGCTAACGCGCGAGGCGTAAAATACGCGCTTTCTAAAAATAATGTCTTAGTATTCGCATCTACAGCACTCTCTAATCCACCCATCACACCGGCTAGTGCCAATACTTTCTTATCATCGGCAATCACCAAACTTTTTTCATCTAAAGTAATCGTTTTACCGTCTAATAATTGCAATGATTCTCCAGAATGAGAAGTACGTACATGAATATCTCCTGCTAATTTATCAGCATCAAACGCATGTAAAGGTTGGCCTAATTCCAACATCACATAATTTGTCACATCGACCACAGGAGAAACAGAACGCAATCCACTGCGACGTAATCGTTCTTGTAACCATAAAGGTGTCGTAATAGAATTATCAATACCGCTGATTAAGCGCCCTACATAACGACCACAGCTGACGGTGTCTTCAATAAAAACGTGTGGGCACGATTGCTCTTTAAATTCATTCATCGCGATAGAAAAAGGTTCTTTATAGGCTTCGCCCGTCGCCACCGATAATTCACGCGCTAACCCTTGGATAGACAAACAATCGGCACGATTAGGCGTTAAATCTAAGCGAATAAATTTATCCTCTAAATGCAAATAACGACGGAGATCTTCGCCTAAAGGTGCATCGGCGGGTAATTCTAAAATACCTTGACTGGTTTCTGCCAATCCTAATTCACTGGCAGAACAGAGCATGCCTTCGGATTCGACTCCTCGCAAACGAGAACGTTTAATGGTAATAGCGCCATTATCTAATTTAGCGTCGAGCATAGCGACCGCTACTTTTAATCCGGCACGCACATTGCTAGCACCACACACGATTTGCAAAGGCTCTACGTGAGGCGGCACACTGACTTTACACACTCTTAATTTATCAGCATCCGGGTGCGCCTCCACGGTCAATACTTCCCCGACAAGCACATTAGAAAAATCCCCTGCAACAGAGCCCGTCTCATCTAATTCATGGCCTAAAGCAGTGAATAATTCAATCATTTTATCGGTAGTAATAGCGGGATTAATCCAGGTGCGTAACCAGTTTTCGGGAAATTGCATGATGAGTTAAACCTTTTTAGTGTGGACGATCCTGTTTATGACGACTTGATTTGTGATTCCGTTTTGCAACTTTTTCTATCATTTCACCCGCTTCTTCATCCGCAGGCTCAATAGCATCTTCTTTCAAAGGTTGTGGCGAACGTTCTAATGCCAACGCCAACACTTCATCAATCCAACGCACTGGTTTAATATCTAAACTCTTCGTAATATTGCTCGGGATCTCTTTTAATTCAGCGCGATTTTCTTGCGGGATTAATACCGTTTTAATACCGCCGCGATGAGCTGCTAACAATTTCTCTTTTAATCCGCCAATAGGTAATACTTCACCGCGTAAAGTGATTTCTCCTGTCATGGCCACACTGGCTTTGACAGGGATACCGGTTAAAGCAGACACTAAAGCAGTACACATACCAATTCCGGCACTGGGCCCATCTTTAGGCGTCGCACCTTCTGGCACGTGTACGTGTATGTCCATCTTGGTATAGAAATCAGGTTGTATTCCCAATTGAATCGCACGACTGCGTACGACGGTCATGGCCGCTTGAATGGATTCTTGCATCACATCGCCTAAATGCCCGGTATAGGTTGCTTTGCCTTTACCCGCCACAGCACAAGCTTCAATCGTTAATAATTCACCGCCCACTTGTGTCCAAGCGAGTCCCGTTACTTGTCCTACGCGATCTTCTT
>CBFGYT010000252.1:0-2769 GCA_965653065.1 uncultured bacterium
AGCCCTCTCCCCAACCCTCTCCCGCAAAAAGTTTTGTTACACCAGCGAAGCTCTTAGCGCGGGAGAGGGGGTAGATCGAGGCGAAATTAAGAATCTGTGCATAATCCAAGATTAAATGAGCTTCAGCACACAACAAGCTAAAATTTCGATTTTAGATTCACATACACATGAGTGAAACAAATAGTTTTTTAAGAGGACACTATATAAAATGACACAATCCGCAATAGTCGATCGCAAGCAAGATTACAAAGTCGCTGATATGAGTTTAGCCGACTGGGGGCGTAAAGAAATTCAAATCGCCGAAACTGAAATGCCAGGACTGATGGCGATACGTGAGCAGTATCGTGGTAAAAAACCGTTGCAAGGTGCACGTATTGTCGGTTGTTTGCATATGACGATTCAAACAGCGGTATTAATTGAAACGCTAATTGATTTAGGTGCCGAAGTGCGTTGGTCTTCTTGTAATATTTTTTCAACGCAAGATCATGCTGCAGCGGCCATTGCTGCGCGTGGTATTCCCGTGTTTGCGTGGAAAGGAGAAACCGAGCAAGAATATAATTGGTGTATAGAGCAAAGTGTGATTGGCGATCCAAAGTGGCGCCCTAACATGATTTTAGATGATGGCGGCGATTTAACGGTCTACATTCATCAACAACATCCAGAATTATTAAAAGATATTTATGGTTTAACAGAAGAAACCACCACCGGTGTGCATCGTTTATATGAAATGGAAAAGAATGGCTCTTTAAAAGTGCCAGCCATGAATGTGAATGATTCTGTTACCAAATCCAAATTTGATAACTTATATGGCTGTCGCGAATCGTTAGTCGATGGTATTAAACGTGCCACCGATGTGATGATCGCTGGAAAAATTGCTGTGGTTTTAGGTTATGGTGATGTGGGCAAAGGTTGCGCGCAAGCGCTGCGAAATTATGGTGCGCGCGTATGGGTCACAGAAATCGATCCGATCTGTGCATTACAAGCGGCAATGGCGGGACTTGAAGTTGTTACTATGGAAGAAGCCGCGGCTAAAGGCGATATTTTTGTAACGTGCACGGGAAATTATCATGTGATCCGTCATGAACATTTAGTACAAATGAAAAACGAAGCCATCGTTTGTAATATTGGACACTTCGACTCTGAGATTGATATTGCTTCTTTACGTCAATACAAATGGGAAAATATTAAGCCACAAGTCGATCATGTAGTGTTCCCGAATGGCCGACGCATTATTATTTTGGCAGAAGGCCGTTTAGTGAATTTAGGGTGTGCCACAGGGCATCCTAGTTTTGTGATGTCTACTTCTTTTACCAATCAAGTATTGGCACAAATTGAATTTTATCAACATCATCAAAACTATCAAAATAAAGTGTATGTATTGCCTAAACAATTAGACGAAGAAGTCGCACGGTTGCATTTAGCCAAATTAGGTGTACACTTAACGGAGCTAACGGATGAACAAGCGACGTATTTAAACTTACCCAAAGAAGGGCCGTATAAACCAGATTATTATCGATACTGAGGTATTCATGCAAAGACCGCCTATTTTAGAACAACGCGCCAATCATCCCTTAAGCCCTTTAGAAATAAAGGTGAGTGATGAAACCGTTAAAATAGAAACTTGGTTTAGAAAACAGTGGAATGAATTTCAATCGCCATTTACCACATCCGTAGATATACGCAATGCGGGCTACAAAATGGCGGTGGTGGATACCAATCTTTTTCCCGCCGGATTTAATAATATTCATCCGGCGCAAATTCCATTGGCGCATTTGGCGGTGCAACATTATTGGCAGCGCTATATGCCAAAGTGTGAAAAGATTTTATTAATTCCGGAAAGCCATTCGCGTAATACGCATTATTTCCATAGCTTATTCGTTTTATTTTCTATATTAACCAAAGCGGGATTTGATGTACGCATCGCCTCTCTTTCGCCGGAAATTACCAAGCCAACCACAATAGATATTCCTGAACAAGGGCAGTTAGTATTATATCCATTAGAGCGCAGTGGTGACAGTGTGCATGTGGGTGACTTTAAACCGTGCACGATCATTTTAAACAATGATCTATCGGAAGGGATCCCCGATATTTTGACTAATATCTCGCAATCTATCTATCCGCCGTTATCTTTAGGATGGGCGTCGCGTTTGAAGTCAGAACATTTTTTACATTATCAGACAGTTTGCCATACATTTGCGGAGTTATTATCCCTAGATCCGTGGCAATTCAATCCCTTATTTCGCAATTGCGGTGAAATTAATTTCATGGAACGTGATGGAGAAGAGTGTTTGGTAGGGCATGTAGAATTTTTATTAAATGCCATTCAAAAGAAATATGATGAATATCAAATTAACGATACGCCTTTTGTGATCGTTAAAGCCGATGCCGGCACCTATGGCATGGGAATCATGACGGTAAAAAGTATCGAAGATGTGCGCGACATGAATCGTAAAGCGCGTACCCGCATGTCGGTTGGAAAAGGGCGTAAACCGATCACTTCGGTATTAATACAAGAAGGCGTCTATAGTCATGAAGTAGAGCCCGATAAAAATGCCATTGCTGAGCCCGTGGTGTATATGTTAGGGCAATGTGTGATCGGCGGGTTTTATCGTTTACACGAAGGGCGGGCTAAAGATGAAAATTTAAATAGTCCCGGCATGTATTTTGAACCTATGCCATTTTCAGGGCCGTGTAATAATCCTATGTTAAATGACAATCATTCTGACAGTAGACGATTGTATACCTACAGTGTTTTAGCGCGCCTAGCGT
>CBFGYT010000253.1:0-2768 GCA_965653065.1 uncultured bacterium
TCATGAATACCTTTATCCATTGCTAAATGCGTTACAGACTGTTGCAGTGCCAGAAATTATTTTGCATGCGCGTAATGCTTGGTTAGAGGGCTTAAGTCCTAAAGAAAATCGTACTATACCGCCCTTGGATTATGCAGCGGCATTACAAGTGCAACGCGATTTTTCGCAGATGTGTTTTACCATTAATGGCGGCATACAAACAGTCGATGATATTATGCAATTAGCTAAACAATTTAGGGGTGTCATGATAGGTAGAGCAGCGTATCAACATCCCTATATGTTGGCAGAAGCAGAGCGCTTATTATATCCCAATGCGATAGCATTACCGACGCGCCATGATGTCATACAGCAGTATTATCACTATACTTGTGAGCAAGTACAACAAGGCGTGCGACTTTATACGTTGATCAAACCTTTATTGGGATTATTTAATAGTGAACCCAAAGGACGATTGTGGCGACGATTTTTGAGTGAGCAGAATAATTCACAGGATCCGATGATTATATTACAAGCGTTGGAGAGGATTGCTGTATAGAACTATTTTACTTTTAAATGAGAGCGGTGTGAGATTTAACACGGAACATGAGCATCGTCATTGCGAGCGCAGCGTGGCAATCCAGTGAATAGCCCACTATACTACGATTTATCTTCTGGATTGCAACAAAGCTGCGCTCCTCGCAATGACAGTTTCCAGTTATCATAACATAACTGCGCATTTTGAACGGCGAACGGTATATTAAATGCATTGTAAATTGGTGCTAACTATACGATCTAACAATCACTTTTGTGCCACCGCCATTTTTGCCTGGCAGTGAAATAAATTCCGTATTGAGCCATTGGGCATCTTCACGAAATAAACGCACACAGCCATGACTGGCATTATAACCGGGCACTGTTGTAGACGCATGTAACGCAAAGCCATTATAGAAAAACATACAATAAGGCATAGGTGCGCCGCCTTTACCAATGGGGAATTTCTTGGATTTACAGCCAGCACCTTGTTTAGAATAAATGTGGAAAGTGCCGGTTACGGTATGACAACGGCGTTTTATGTCACTACAATAATTTTGTCCTGCTGAAATAGGGCCCCAATGCACTAAATTGCCATTAGCGTCATAGGCTCCGAATGCCATGGTTTTAGGATCAACAATAATGAGTTTTTGATTGGGTGCGGAAATCGTCGCAGGGAAAGGTGAAATATCCAATAAATCAGTATTGGCTAAATTTGTAGGCACAGCAATTCGCAAGCCAGCATAGAGGCCTGTATTCATGCGATTTAATCGTTGTACGACCTGCCGTTCATATGAATCAGGAAATAAAGACTTCCAGCTTTGACCTTTTTTAACCGTGATACACTTATATCCCTCTTGATGGCAAAATTGAGCGCCATAACGCGTTCCAGCCTGGCTAGGCTGGCTCCATAAAAGAAGGATAGTACCGGCTAATAGCGATAAAGCTAATTTGCTGCGGATCTGTTGCCAAGTAATACACTGGGCAATGGGTTTATTATTATACATAATTACCTCCTGCCGATAACTATAGTACATAAACAAAACAATTTCACCGTGTGAATGGATTGATTTTATATTCTTTTAAGGATAAAATAGAAGTGAATCTAAAGTCGAAACGCGGGATACGCGAGATCTACCCCCTTCCCGCGCTAGGAGTTTTGTTATTATAATGATGCCATTTCGCGGGAGAGGGCATGGAAATATCACACCAGCCCTCTCCCCAACCCTCTCCCGAAAAAAGTGTCGTTATACCAGCAAAGCCCCTACCGCGGGAGAGGGGGTGGATCGAGGTGAAATTAAAAATCTGTGCTTAATCCAAGATTAAATGATGTTCAGCACACAACAAGCTAAAATTTTGACTTTAGATTCACATATATACACATCATTTGCAAAGCAGTTTATTTATTAGACATTTCCAATCCTCAAAAAATCAAATAAAAAAAATTATAGCGAATTAGTGTACAAAAAACTTTTTTTATACCAAAATTTGTGTTACTGTTGAGCCCTAATTACAAATTCAAGCAGGGAAGGACGTTTAATGAAAGTACAAGGTATGAAAAATGAACTATAAAGTGCAAGTGCGGTTGGTATATCGTAGTCTCCCATTATTATGTGGATTATTTTCAACGTTATTATTAGCGGATACTAATAATACAGTGAATCTCACCAATCCAGCGAATACAAGTAATGATGTCAATATATTGAACGTTGACAATAGCCCTCAAGGCGTTAAAAATCCGCAACCGGTGCAATTAAGTATTAATCAAGATACGTTATTAGGCGCCGTTGGCCAAATTAAAAGCTTATTCGGTTTTAATGATTCTAATGCAGCAGCGGTGGAATTAGATGGCGGTAGTAAAGTATTTCGTGGCAATGCCACCTATGCTTATGCTTTCAATGACAAAAATCGCTTTAAAGTAACTGGCGAATTTTTACGTGAAAATTTAGAATTTGATTATTTAACCGGCGATACCCGCCAATGGGTGAATCAAGGCGCTGTGGGTGCTGCGTATCAATATTGGTTAGGCGGCGATCTATTTAAGAGCTTGCAAGTCGGTAGTCATTATTCGCATGCTGGCAGTAAAGATTTATCCGATCAAACCCTGGTTTTAGATAATGGCACGACTATATTAGATCAACGTCGTATCGCCGGGGGCGATGATTGGAACGGTACGGCAGAAACGTCTATGAAACTATGGCCACACAGTTTAGTGACTGTGGGCGGCGATTATGATCGCGTGCGCTATGATACCAAAT
>CBFGYT010000254.1:0-2737 GCA_965653065.1 uncultured bacterium
AAACACTGGGCATATCCTGATACCTTAGTCGGCACCGACAGTCATACCACCATGATCAATGGTTTGGGCGTACTCGGTTGGGGTGTAGGTGGCATTGAAGCAGAAGCCGCTATGCTAGGACAAGCCATCAGCATGGTGATCCCCGAAGTGATTGGCGTACGTTTAAAAGGAAAATTAAAAGAAGGTATTATTGCCACCGACTTAGTGTTAACCATCACTGAAATGTTACGCAAATATGGTGTCGTCAATAAATTTGTAGAATTCTTTGGCGAAGGGTTAAAACATTTACCTTTAGCCGATCGCGCCACGATTGCCAATATGGCTCCCGAATATGGCGCTACCTGCGGCTTCTTCCCTGTCGATGAAGAAACAATCGCCTATATGACTTTATCTGGCCGCGATGCACAAACGATTGCGTTAGTAGAAGCTTATACCAAAGCACAAGGCATGTGGCATGATGGCAATAGCGCTGAGCCTGTATTTACACACGTATTAGAATTAGATCTGTCTAGTGTAGAACCTAGTTTAGCCGGGCCAAAACGTCCACAAGATCGCGTCGGATTACCTAATTTAACGTCTGCATTTACGAATGCATTCCCGAATGCGACTGTCGACAAAAATAAAAATGAGTTACAAAATGGTTCGGTCGTCATTGCCGCAATTACCAGTTGTACCAACACTTCCAATCCTGCTGCTTTAATTGCCGCTGGAATTTTAGCGCAAAAAGCATTAGCACGTGGCTTAAAACAAAAGCCGTGGGTGAAAACGTCTTTAGCGCCCGGCTCTAAAGTCGTTACGGATTACTTAGAAAAATCTGGTTTACAAGATGCATTAGATTCCTTAGGATTTAATTTAGTGGGCTATGGTTGCACGACTTGTATAGGCAATTCGGGCCCATTGCAAGAAGAATATGAACAACAAATTCAACAACAAGATTTGGTGGTCAGCGCTGTATTATCAGGCAATCGCAATTTCGAAGGGCGCATTCATCCTTTGGTGAAAGCCAATTGGTTAGCCTCTCCTCCTCTGGTAGTGGCGATGGCATTAGCAGGAACCATTTGCATTGATTTAACGAAAGATGCTTTAGGAACAGATCCCCAAGGAAAACCGGTGTATCTCAAAGACATTTGGCCCACCGAACAAGAAATTGCTGCCACTGTGAAAGCCGTTGTCACTGAACAACTATTTAAAAAAGAATATGCCGATGTGTTCGCCGGCGATGAACACTGGAAAAAAATTCATACGACGAAAAGTGAAACTTATCATTGGGATAAAAATTCTACGTATATTCAAAACCCACCGTATTTTATCGATTTGTCTTTAACCGAAAAACCCAAAACCGGAAATATTCAGGATGCGCGTATTTTAGCTTTATTTGGAGATAGTATTACGACCGATCACATTTCTCCTGCCGGCAGCATTAAAGCCGATAGCCCCGCTGGATTGTATTTAAAGCAACATGGCATAGCATTAAAAGACTTTAATTCTTATGGTGCACGACGCGGTAACCACGAAGTGATGATGCGTGGCACCTTTGCTAATATTCGTATTAAGAATGAAATGGTTCCCGGTGTAGAAGGCGGATATACCATTCATATTCCCACGCAAAAACAAATGTCTATCTATGATGCTGCGATGGCATATCAGCAACAACATACCCCTTTAGTCGTGATTGCGGGTAAAGAATATGGTACCGGCTCTTCGCGCGATTGGGCCGCAAAAGGACCTTTATTGTTAGGCGTCAAAGCAGTCATTGTTGAGAGTTTTGAACGCATTCATCGCTCTAATTTAGTTGGCATGGGTATATTGCCTTTAGAGTTTATCGATAATGTTACACGCAAAACATTAGATATTCATGGCGATGAATTAATTAGCATCGATATTCCTGCTCAATTAACACCTGGCATGACATTGCCCGTCACACTGCAACGCGCAGATGGCAGTCAGCAGGTATTTAATGTACGCTGTCGTATTGATACTGAGAATGAAGTTTACTATTACCGTCACGGCGGTATCTTACAATATGTATTAACGCAATTAGCGGGGAAAGCATAATGTTTGAATTAACTGAACTCACCGCAATTAATCCGTTAGATGGTCGTTATGGCCAGAAAACAGCTGCCTTGCGCCCTTACTTATCAGAAAGCGCTTTGTTCCGCTATCGATTACAAGTAGAGATTGAATGGTTTATCTATTTATCACAGAGTTCAGAAATTGCAGAGCTACCCTCTTTAGATGCAAAGATGTGTGAACAACTGAGGAGCTGGTATCAATCATTCAGCGCAGAAGATGCCGTCGCCATTAAAGCCATTGAAAGTAAAATCAATCACGATGTCAAAGCGATTGAATATTTTATCAAACAGAAAATGGCGACTATCCCACAGTTAAAAGCACATCAAGAATTCATTCATTTTGCGTGCACTTCCGAAGACATCAACAATACGGCGTATGCGTTAATGTGGCAAGCGGCTATTCGCGATGTGACCCAACCTCTGTGGGAAAAATTACATTCCTTATTAAAAACATTAGCCCACGAGAATGCAACCAGCGCTATGTTAGCACGAACCCATGGACAAGCGGCAACGCCTACTACCCTAGGAAAAGAATTAGCGAATTATGTTGCACGCCTAGAGCGACAAATGGCGCGCTTAAGTGCAATTTCTTTGCGTGCAAAGTTTAATGGTGCGGTGGGTAATTATAATGCGCATCGCGTTGCTTATCCTGATATCGACTGGCC
>CBFGYT010000255.1:0-2730 GCA_965653065.1 uncultured bacterium
ATAAAAATAAATGTGCGCCAAAGGCTGCGATATAACGATAAGGGCTTTCGCCATTGGTGAATGCTGCGCGTGTGATATTTAAATCATACGCTTGAATACTATTGAAAATGCGTAAGCCCGTATCGGCGCTATTGCGGGATAATAAGATAACTTCCACTAAAGGTTCTTGAGTTTGTGGATTATGCAGTGCCAATAATTTTTTGACTAAAGAAAAAGCAGGCCCTTGTTCTAAAATATCGTTCTCATGTAAGATTTGGTATTCCTGATATGACTTGATTCCTTTTTGCTCAAAGATAGTATGACTTTCATTTAAGTCAAATAAAGCACGCGATGTAATGCCAACCACTAATTTTTCACGAATACTTACGAACATAGAAAGTTCCTTTTGTATTGAACAAATGTATTTTATACCGATTGCTATTCAAGATGTGAAGTTATGCTATGATGCACGATATCCATCATTGCGAGCTTGCGAAGTAACCCAGTGAAGTGACCACAAATCGGTGGATTATTCACTGGATTGCCACGTCGCTGCGCTCCTCGCAATGACAGGGTCCAACTATCATAACTTAAATTCGCATTTCGAACTAAAATGAGTATTATATTCTAATCAATAATCTTTGTCTCTGCAATCTCGATAGCACCAACTATGCCATCCTTTTGTTAAAGGAAAATATAAGCCTAAATAGATGGGACGCTTATCCCATGTCGCTAACAGTTGTGCATAATGCGTTAATTGTGCGGCATACTGTTGTTGCATACGATCATAAAAAGCGGCTTCTGTTTCTTCTGTCTTGGGATTAGTCGTTTTATAATCGATAATCCAGCGAATGCCTTTTTCATCAATGAAAGTTCTATCGATAATAACTTGTTGATAGTGTTCTTTCTCTTTAGCGGTTAAAGCATATTCGGAATGTGCTTCTGCATGCGATGAGTCTAAGATCCACGCGGCGCGCGGATCCGCTTTAATAGAGAGCAAGGCATGAGTCAGAGTCGTCACCGCACTCTCTAATTGGGCAGTCGGAACGCCTAAAGAAAGCAATTGCCGTTGTAAATATATTTTGTCATAAATATTCGCGATGGTCTTTAATGCATAATCTTCTTGGGAGATCTTATATAAAATGCGATGTAATACGGTTCCAATATGTTGTAACACGGTATCATTTAAAATAGAAAACGAAAATTTAGCAGTGGTTGCACTAGTCGAGTTTATTATTACTGTTTCTGTATCCTCGACGGATAACCTGAATCGCCGTAAAGAGATAGATTTTGCTGCGCTCGGCGATAAAGGTATTGGAGACGGATTTAAAAAGAGAGCGCTTGCTTGCCGATGATATTCTACATTATGTTGTAATAGAGGCCATAGT
This sequence comes from uncultured bacterium, assembly GCA_965653065.1. GTDB lineage: Bacteria > Pseudomonadota > Gammaproteobacteria > UBA1113 > UBA1113 > VFKP01. The sequence goes on from CBFGYT010000255.1 coordinate 1,368, forward strand.
TCATGTAAAAAACTGCCTTTGGTAGCAGAACGTTGTTTGTCTGGATCAGACGCAATTCCATACAGTAAATATAAGGCTTGTTTAGCACGAGTCGCAGCGACATATAACAAACGCGTATTTTCAAAATTAAGCTTAACTTTATTTTCACGACGAATATAATCATACAAAGGAGTTTCGCTGTCTTCTATGGCAGGAATAGGTGCCAATAATAAATCATTTTCTCCTTGGAAACGAGTACGTTCTAACCAAGTCAGTAAAGGCTTTTTTTCAATGGGAGGAGAGGCTTCTAATCGCGGTAAAATCACACAATCAAATTCTAAGCCTTTGGCTTTATGGATAGTCATAACCTGTAAAGGAGACTTTTCCATATCAATCGGTGTTGCGTATAAGGTGCTAAATTTTTCCTTTAATTGCTGCGGTTTAGGCCAAATACCGGCTTGATCGAACTGTCTTAATGTCATAAAAAATAACTGGCTGTCATGCCAAGCTTGATGCGTTGCGAGTAAGTGATGGCCTTCTAATGCTTGCCACGTATTTTCAATCCATACACTAAAAGGTAGAATACCTTGAGTGTGTAAACTCTTTTGTAACTGAGGCAATCGTTTTGCGATACGATGATAACCTTCTTGTGATAATTGCGCTAGGGTCTCTACATGGGTTAGCGCCGCATAAAGAGTTGGAGTCGTAGCATTAGCCAAGTGTGTTAAGTCAATTAAGGATAAGCCAAACCAAGGGCAACGTAATAGTGCTAGCCATGACAGGCGATCTGCTAAATTTAATAAAGCAAAACAAAGCGATAATAAATCTTGGATAGTTTCTTTGTTTTGTAAATATTCTATTTCAACGGCTTGATACGGAAGTTTTGCTTCATTTAACTGTACCAATAATTGAGGTAGATGCGAGCGTGCTTTTACTAAGATGCCGATCGTTTTTTTATTATCTTCAGCCCAAACTTGACGAATAATGTTGATAATCGCTTCTGCTTGTTGTTCAGGGTGTTCTTTGTCAAATGCGAGCGGGATAATACTTTGCTCTAGAACAGTGGGCTTACTCGCAATGCTAGCGTGGTAACAAATAGCACCGCGGTCGATATCATCAGTGATGGGGAACAATTGTTTGAAAGTAGTATTATTCCAATCCACGATGGCTTGAGTCGATCTGAAGTTAGCCAGCAAAGCTAAAGAAGTTAAGCGTAATTGTTGTAACCCGTGTTGTTTAACGCGTAAAAATAAACTGACTTCTGCTTGACGAAAGCGATAGATAGATTGCATGGGATCACCCACTAAAAACAAAGTGCGCCCATCTGTTGAGTGCCCGTAAGCGATTTTTTTGATCTAACTTCAAAGGGTCTTCCATCATTATT
>CBFGYT010000256.1:0-2718 GCA_965653065.1 uncultured bacterium
TAGCTGAAAACGCCGATTTACAACCATTGCAACGTCGTTGGGGCGTGTTATTTCAACAAGGCGCATTGTTTTCTTCACTGACGGTTTTAGAAAATGTGATGTTCCCGCTTAATGAATTAACTGCATTGCCGATGAATATTATTATGGAATTAGCCTATATCAAAATGAAAATGGCACAATTTCCCATTGATTCAGCCCATAAATACCCATCGGAATTAAGCGGTGGGATGCTCAAAAGAGCCGCTTTAGCACGGGCAATTGCGATGGATCCCGAGCTATTATTTTTAGACGAGCCGACTTCGGGGTTAGATCCGATTAGTGCGGCTAGTTTAGATTCATTAGTGATCAATTTGCAAAAAATCTTAGGATTAACTATTGTATTAGTAACGCACGATCCGGATACCTTATGGACGGCTGTGGATAGAGTGGCTTTTTTAGGAGATAAACGCGTGTTGGCCGTTAAACCGATTGCAGAATTAATTCAAGATCCCAATCCATTGATCCAAGCCTATTTTTCTAGCGCGCGTACACAGAGGAAAGCACACCATGGAGACTAAAGGGTATTATGTTACAGTTGGGATATTTGTCATTCTTGTCTCGGCTATAGGATTGACTATTGCTTTATGGCTATCAGTGGGGTTAGGTGCGAAATCGTATATTAAATATATGGTCTATATGCAAGAATCGGTGTCGGGATTAAGCTTAAGTGCGCCAGTCAAATATAATGGTGTAGATGTAGGGTTTGTTAAAAAGATAGCATTGGATCCCAATGATCCGAATGAAGTAGCGATAATCATTGCTGTTAATAAGGGCACTCCAGTGAATACATCTACGCGAGCAATGCTAAATATGCAAGGCGTAACAGGGATTGCCTATATTGAATTGCGCGGCGGAAGCCGTAATGCGCAGCCATTGCTACCAAAACCAGGCGAAAGATATGCGGTTATTCCTTCATCACCCTCACTGCTGTTTCGTATGGATGCGGCTATGGATAGATTATCCGAAAACTTACAACAAATTACCGGCAGTGTCAGTGATGTATTCAATAAACAAAATGGCCAAGCCTTACATGATACTTTAATCAATATCGATGCTGTGTCGCGTAATTTAAAAGAAAATAGCGATGAATTAAATAGAATCGTTAAAAATGCAGATGTGTTTTTCAATAACGCTTCTGTGGCCAGTGCGAAGTTTCCGACATTAATCAATGATGCGCAAGACAGTTTAGTGCATTTTAAACAATTATCGCATCGCTTAGATGATACGGCGGGTTCGGTGCAGCTGACTTTAAAACAAAGTGATGTGGCACTACAAACCATTAATAGTCAAATGTTACCGATGCTGATGAATTTATTGCAAGATGTAGATGGTGTGACTTTACGTTTAGATGATTTCACGCAACAATTAAATGATAATCCATCTATTTTAATTCGTGGTAAAACACCTACACCGCTGGGTCCTGGCGAAAAAGCGGCATCGACTAAAGCGAGAAGTTAATATGATAAAAATACTGTGTACGTTGAGCTGTTTATGTTTGCTATTAGTAGGATGCTTATCTCCTGTCACTACGCCACAAAAAAATAATTATGTTTTAAATAGTACGCCGAATTTACAGCCTGCTTTGCACAGTACTTCTAAAGTATTATTAATTACGATGCCGCGCTTAGATGCGGTTATGAATAATAATAACATGGTTTATGTAGATGAAAAACATCAAATAGGCTATTTTAGTGAAAATCGCTGGGCCGCTAAACCCAATGATATGTTATTTTCTTTATTATTAACCACGCTGCAACAACAAAAGCACTTCCACGCTGTAGTAACGGCACCTTATAGCGGTCAAAGTGATTTGCGTTTAGATGTAGTTAATTTCAGCATTATACAAGACTTCACAATGAAACCCAGTCGTGTCATCGTCAAGATGGATGCGCGTTTAGTGAATGTAAAACAACAAACAGTTATTAAATCACAAATGATCATGGCTACAATCGCAACGTCTGCCAATACGCCAGCAGCGGGCGTGGTTGCAGCCAATCAAGCCGTGGCAGATTGTTTGGCGCAAATAGCTACTTTTGTCAATGAATAACATGAAACAACCCATTGCACTTATTTTAGATCGCGATGGCGTGATCAATGCCGATCCGCATGGATACATTAGTCATCCTAAAGATTGGCATGCTCTTCCTGGCAGTTTAGAAGCGATTGCCACATTAAATCAACTCAACATTTGGGTTGCGATTGCATCGAATCAATCGGGTGTTGGCCGAGGTTTTTTTAGTGAGCAAGATTTACTTTCCATAGATACGCATATGCGCGCCTGTTTGTTTGAAAAAGGCGGCCACTTTGATTTTATCGCATATTGTTTGCATCATCCCGACGATAATTGCCCTTGCCGCAAGCCCAAACCAGGATTGCTACAACAAATCAGTCAAGCACTACACATTCCCTTAAATAAACAAGTTTGGTTTGTCGGTGATTCTCAACGCGATATAGACGCTGCGCTAGCAGCAGACTGTACGCCGATATTAGTAGAGACGGGCAATGGCGCACACACGATCAGCAAAGAAACGAATAAAAAATATCTAGCGTTTAGCGATTTGGCTGCGGTGGTAGCCTATATTCAGCAGATGTAATTTCGTAATAAAATTGTTATATACCAAAAACACTTCAAGATGCGAAGTAGCATTATCGTATCCACGTGCTGTCATCCCCGCGCAC
>CBFGYT010000257.1:0-2690 GCA_965653065.1 uncultured bacterium
GTCGTTATATCAGCAAAACTCCTAGCGCGGGAGAGGGGGTAGACCGAAGTGAAATTAAAAATCTGTGCTTAATCCAAGATTAAATGATGTTCAGCACATAACAAGCTAAAATTTCGACTTTAGATTCACATACAGACATTTCCCCTACTGAATTTCCAACAACTGTTTCCCTGTCATAGCGCTAGGAATAGGTAACCCTAATAACGTTAATATAGTCGGTGCTACGTCCGCTAAGACTCCTTCAGTATAAAGGAAAGTCGCACGTTCGCCAATATATAAAAGAGGAATAGGTCTCGTGGTATGTGCTGTATGCGGCTGTTGAGTTTTTTCATCAAACATAAATTCGGCATTGCCATGATCAGCCGTAATCAATAGTTCTCCTCCCGCTGCAATTACCGCACTAGCAACACGGCCGATCGCTTCATCTAATGCCTCTATCGCTTTCACGGTGGCCGCAAAATTACCGCTATGGCCTACCATATCGGCATTGGCATAATTACATAAAATAAAATCATAGTCGGAGCTTAAAATTGCGGCGACTAAAGTATCCGTTACTTCTTTGGCATGCATCTCTGGTTTTAAATCGTAAGTAGCGACTTTAGGCGATGCGATCAATTCTCTGATTTCCCCTGGATAAGGATCTTCAATGCCGCCATTAAAAAAGAAGGTCACATGTGCGTATTTTTCTGTTTCAGCCACGCGAAATTGCTTTAAATGATGCGCACTTAAAATTTCTGCTAACGTATTATTTAATTGCTGCGGTGGAAATGCAATGTGGGCTGACAATTGTTTGTGATAACGTGTTAAAGAAACAAAGTCACATAACTTAGGGCACTGTGCGCGTGGGAATTCTGTAAAAGAGGTATCCGTAAAAGCAAAAGATAATTCTCGAGCGCGGTCAGCACGAAAATTCATAAAAATAATGGCGTCATTATCGCGAATGAGATGACTTCTGTTCGTAGGCGGTGTGATAGCAATGGGGGCAACAAACTCATCGGTTTGCTTATTTTGATAAGCCCATTCTAATGCGTCAATCGCATTGGCAGCCATATATTCCGCTTGTCCGCGGGTATAGAGATCATAGGCTTTAGCAACGCGATCCCAACGATGATCTCTATCCATGGCATAATAACGGCCAATCAAAGAGCCTATAGATGCATTCCCCAATGTTTGCGTTAAATCGGTTAAATGACGCAAAGAAGCGGCGGCACTTTGCGGTGGCGTATCGCGGCCATCTAAAATAGGATGCACGACCACATAAGGCACTTGCTTTTGCATGGCCAATTGTAATAAAGCGTAAATGTGTTGTTCGTAACTATGCACGCCGCCAGGAGACAATAATCCCAAAACATGTAACGTACTGTGATGTTGTTTTACTTTTTCAAAGCAGGCATTAAAAGCAGCATTGTCGCACCAACTGCCGTCTTCTATAGATTTATCTATGCGCACACTGTCTTGATATACAATTTGTCCTGAGCCTAAATTAATATGGCCGACTTCAGAATTGCCCATTTGTCCTTCGGGTAAGCCTACTGCTAAACCGGAACTATTTAATAGCATATGTGGATATTTGGCCCATAATTTATCCCAGTTGGGTTTGTTTGCAGCGGCAATGGCATTGTATTGGGGGTCTTCACGATAGCCCCAGCCATCGAGGACGATTAAGACTACAGGGCGGTGGAGTGATTTATTTATGCTCATTTTTTGGTTCCGGACAGTGATTATTGTTTATATAGTATTAGGGGATATTCTACCTGGTTTTTGGGTCAGAGGTAACCTAGGGATATACCTTTACTCAAATCGGTGGTAACTATTTTTAACTGCTTGCTCCATAGCTGCAAGTTCTTCAGTGGTTAAAAAGTTAAAATGCGCTTCCCGCTTTTTAGCTGAAAGGGTTCCATTGTTCTGCAAACAGAGTTGAATGAATAAATCAATCAGACGATCAGGCATATCAATAATTTCCTGTATCGCTTTTTTAGTATTATCGTAGTTGGCGAGAAAACTAAGCTCTTCCACAAGCTCTTCTTCAATGGTCTTGCGGATAAATAGATATAATGCTTCTGCTTGAGATGTCATATCCATATATTGATACCAGCAAGCGGTATCATTTTCGACGGTCATTTTTCCCATATCATCCAATTGATAATCAATAAGCTGAAGCAAAGGGCGTGAGAAGGCTTCTAGTGAAGCGTCATAATCCGCTAGATTTTTAAGCATGACTGCCGAAACGGGAAACATGAGTCCACGAGGAACCATTTTCTGTAAAGAAAGAATATTGTGTATTAGAAATCGATGAATTCGCCCATTTCCATCTTCAAAAGGGTGAAGGAATACAAAACCATAGGAAATGATTGCGGCGTGGACAATAGGAGAAATATTTCCTGTCTTCATTCGATTATGACAATCAATTAAACCTATCATTAAGTTGAGAATGTCATTAGGTTTTGGACAGATAAAATTTATTATCTCTTTTTGATAAGCTACAGACTGTCCTACATAATTTTGGCTTTCTCGATAATCATTGTCTTGGAATCGTGGATCTACAATATGATTTTGAAGTGCTATCAGCTTTTCTTTCTCACAGAAATCTTCTTTTTCCGCTAGTTCTAAGGATGTAATGAATTTTTCGGTTCGAGTAGCATTTGGTTTTATGTGTTCAATTTCAAAAGATGACTTTGTTTCCTTATTAT
>CBFGYT010000258.1:0-2675 GCA_965653065.1 uncultured bacterium
GATATTATGTACTACTCATAATGGTCTGTCTTTATTTCGAACATATCTGCTATTGCAACTTTATATTGACAACTACTTTTCTTTACTTGTAGAATCCGGCCGTCAATTCATTTTAATAATTACTAAAAGAGAGGTTTTTATGTCTTCATCCATGCTTGCAACCATGTCAGGAACTGTGTCTTCCATGCTTTCTCCCCGAAATGACCCCTTTATCGACCACAATAGTGAGGGCGATATAGAGCCAAGTCTATGGGGATATGTTGTGATTGGAACAATTGCCGTAACTGCTACTGTAGCAATAGCTGTTGGTATCGGCTGTTACTATCAACAATGGAAACGCCGCCATACTTACGAGATACTACCAGACCAAGATGGATTAGATGATAATGATGATTATCTTATTAATGACGGGACTGCGTCAGCTAAAGATGACCCGGTAGAGGCGGCTGAACGTGAGATCCCCGCAATTAAATCAGAAGCTAAAACAAGTTGGCCTATGTGGTCCAGCGCAGTTAGACAACGCTCGACAACTGTTACAATAAGTCAGTCCGCACGCCTGGGAGCAACTGGATAAAAAATCGCTCAATACCGATGACTCGTTTATTTTTAAATGAGTCATCGCTATAGCGAAGAATTCTTATGACATTAGAAGAGATTATTTCCTTTTTTGAATATGTATGCCCCTATCCGCCCGGTGTTTCAAAAGAATTGTCTGATGCATTACATGAAATACTGCTGATGCCTGATGCCGCTCGCCGCATAGCATCTTTACCTGTCATTGAAGAAGATCTGACTCTCATTACTCTTGAACATATCTTACCACCAGAAGAGTGTTATACCCTTTTAGACACAATCCTGAAAGAGGGGACGGTTAAAGCACTTCAATATATTTTAAAAGTGTTATTATTGACTGACTCATTTCATTTTAGTGAAGAACAATTAAACGCATTATTAGCCACAAATAGTGATAAAAATAAAAATAGACTATTTAATAAAAAAATGTCTTTGCTCTATGCTGCGTGTTGGGATTTTTTTGTTGGCGAAACTCCTTCTATAGAAAATATGCATCGGTTTCCGTCTCAATTTTTCGTTCATCAGCCAGTGGACAGTATTCGTGCCCTTTTAAACATATCGGCTGCAGAAGAGAATTCTTTGTCGTATCTGTGGACGTTTTTATGGAATAGAATAGAAAAAAAAGACTTTGCCGATAGAAATAAAAACTTTACCAGCGGAATTCCGGCTGACATAGGGTTTTGTATTGCGTTAGATTATTTACATGATTATTATCATTCTCAAGGCCGCGAAGAGTATTATTACATAGTCATCGCGTTATTCCACATATGGTTAAAATCGAAAGAAACGATTCCATTAGATACCCCTTTACCCGCTCTATTACCGCAACAAGTATTTCACGAAAAATTAAGCGGCCTTTTTCGTACCTGGAGAGATCTTATTTTATTGATACATGGACGCAGCAGAAAAGAATTATTTCTAAGCAACTCAAGACTCATCAGCATTTCACCCGATCACTTACAAAGTTATATTTTTAGTGTTATTAGTGCAGACACCCAGTTAAAATCTATAGGATATCTTAACCAACCCTTAAATGACCTGCAATTTGATGAACAGTTAAAATATTTTTCTAGACTTCCTTTTGCTTATATTGCAATAACAAAGAATGGGCATAGAACATCAATTTCTACACACACTCACGAAGAATGTTCTTTCTTTGACTCAAGAATGCCCCATGCTTATTTCTATGATAGCATTGATACTCCCAGCTTAAAAGAAGTGATCCATAATTCTCATGAGCCTATTGCCGGGATTGAAAATCGTCAATTTTTATTCGCCTATTATTTCCAAAATGCCAATAGACAATCTCTGTGGCAAGATAGCGCTATTTTTAATGAAGATGAATTTCCCAAAGCAAAGGAAGATGCAATTAGCTTTCAAGAAAAGTCTCCTTCACAGTGGACACATTTACACATTGCCGTGATGATGCAAGATAGTCAAACGGTTAGAAGAATTGTTAACGATGGCTTTGTTGCAATAGAAGCAAAAGATGCTTGGAGCAAAACGTCTCTAGACATCGCTATAGAAACAGGTTATACAGAAGGAGTGGATATCTTTCTACAGCAAGCTGATTCCCCTTCCTATACTTTAACCACTAAATCTTTGGTGCAACTTCTAAAACGAAGAGAAGAAGATCACATCATAAAACTATTACATAATAAAAAGATACACTATAATCTTGCCGATGTCGTAGCTTACGCTGTGATATATAATAATCACAGCATTATCGAAACTATCTTGCATGCTGTGGAGCATGATCCTTTATCGATTGGCCCAGCGTTACTAGTTAGCATTGATTTACTATTTAAGTGGGGAGAAGAGCGAAGAGCGACTGAACTATTTGAGCAGTTAATTCGTATCGTGGAAACTAAAGTTCGTATAGATGACTTTCTAAATACCTGTATCGTAGGCGTTAACATGCCGATTGTGGCCATCGCCGCGTTGCGTAACAATATTATCTTTTTAGAAAAATTGTTTGCATATCATATTCAGTTAGATAATCCTCTTCAAAATAAAGATTATACGGATGAAACCCCTAGAGATATATTAGTAAAGCAAAGGTTACAGTCTACCATACCGTTCCTTGAACATTCCCTATTTAA
>CBFGYT010000259.1:0-2671 GCA_965653065.1 uncultured bacterium
GCCAAGTTGGGGCCATGCAACGTTCCTGTTAATGCCACTCTCAAGGGTTGAAATAATGCTTTGCCTTTCACGCCCGTTTCTTGTTGAATTGTTTGTTGCAAATGTGCATAATCGACGCCTTTTTCGCTCACTGCTTTCATGGCTGCGATAAAAAAAGATTTTCCGGCAACAGTAATCATATCTTGTAATGCCGTATCTAATGGCAATTCTGCAGCAAATAATCGTTTTGCCCAGTCATCCGCTTCACGCGGAAATAAAATATTGGGTTGTATCGTTTGTAGAAATAAAGTTTCTTTATCTTGCGGAATAACCTTCTGTTCTTGCATAGATGAAAATAGCCATTCTTTTACTTGCTCTAAAGACAATGCCATCACCGCTTCTTTTTGCCAATGCAATAATTGTTGTTCATCAAAATGCGCTGCCGATCGACTTAAATGTTGAAAATCAAAATGGCTGGCTAATTGTTGCAAGTCCATTAACGATTCTTCACTGAAATAATGCCCTAGTCGCGCTAAATAATTATTAATGGCGATCGGCAAAAAGCCTTCTTCACGTAACGTTTGCATATTACGACTGCCATTGCGTTTCGACAAGGGCGTATGATCCGCCCCCATAATCAAAGAAATATGACAATACTGTGGCAGTGGTAATTGCATCGCTTGTAACATTAAAATTTGTCGCGGTGTATTGGTTAAATGATCTTCGCCGCGCACCACATGGGTTACTCCCATCATCGCATCATCAATGGCATTGCAATACATAAAAGGCGCCGTACCATCGGCGCGACGAATGATAAAGTCCCCAATATCGTCGGTTAAAAAGCGTTGTTCGCCTTTGGCTAAATCATGAAACTCCACCGCTTCGCCATCGGGTACGCGAAAACGCAATGTTGGTTTCATGCCAGAGGCAATTTTAGCTTGCACTTGTTCATGGGTTAAATGCCGACACGTGCCCGCATATCGTGGCGGTTGCCCTTGCGCACGTTGTACTTTACGCATCGCTTCTAAATCTTCTTCACTACAAAAACAATGATATGCATGCGGGGCATGGCCTTTTAATAAGGCTTCATAATAGCGATCGTAAATTGCTTGGCGCTGCGATTGCCAATATGGACCATTATTGCCGCCTACTTCTGGCCCTTCTTGCCATACTAACCCTAACCAGCGTAAATCAGCCATCAACGCGTCAGTATATTCCGCTTTAGAGCGCTCTCTATCGGTGTCTTCAATACGCAATAAAAAGGTTCCTTGTAATTTATGCGTTAATAGCACATTAAAGAGTGCCGTACGCACATTACCAAAATGGATTAAACCCGTAGGGCTAGGACAAAAACGAAATTTTGCGTTTGCTGTTTGCATAAGAGTCTCTTATTCTCTAGAATTATTTATTATCGTTTATATTATATGGAATAACATGTCTATTGTCATCATTTCTGACTTACATTTAACCGCTGAAGATCCGCGCGGATTACAAGCATTAGATGCTTTACGCTCAAAATTGGCTAGAAATTGCTCTGAATTGTATATTTTAGGGGATTTCTTTGAAACCTGGATAGGCGATGACGATAATAATGATTTTATCGAGGCTGTTGTCGCTGAATTACAAGCTTGGCGACAAGCAGGCGCCACTTTATATTTCATGAGCGGCAATCGTGACTTTTTATTGGGCAATAATTTTGCTAAACGCGTAGGCTGGGTACCTTTGCCCGATCCTTATAAAACAGAATTCTATGGTATTCCGGTATTGTTAAGCCATGGTGATTTATTGTGCACTGATGATGTTGTCTATCAACAATGGCGTCAACGTCGCCAACAAACGTGGCTACGATGGCTCTATTTAGCGGCTCCTTTGTGGTTAAGGCGAAAAATTGCCCAAAAGGCACGCCAAAAAAGTAAACAGCATACGCAAACCGCCGCACTAGATATTATGGATGTGAATGAAACTGCCGTTTTAGAGCTAATGCAACACCAGCAAACGCCAGTGTTAATTCACGGCCATACGCATAGACCGGGCTATCACTTATATTATCGTGATCATAAAGTCTATAGCCGTATTACTTTGAGTGATTGGCATGACGACAATTGTCATGCGTTGGTGTGGTATAAAGATGGCGCGGTGAAGTTAAGTTAAACGCGATTCTTCGCCAATGCTTCTAAATACTCTTTATCGATATCACCGGTAATATAATCACCGCTGAAAACGGAGTCTTCGAAACGCGTAATTTCAGAATTGCCTTCTCGTGCTGCTGTAATTAAATCCGCTAAGTCTTGGAATATTAAACCATCCGCGCCTAATAATTGGCGGATTTCTTCCACACTGTGTCCATGCGCGATTAAATCTTCTGCTCTAGGCATATCAATGCCATAGACATTAGGCGCAATAACTTGTGGCGCAGCCGAAGCAAAATACACTTTTTTAGCGCCGGCTTCGCGCGCTAATTCGATGATTTCTTTAGAAGTGGTGCCGCGTACAATAGAATCATCCACTAACAATACATTTTTACCGTGAAATTCCAATTCAATGGCATTTAATTTGCGTTGCACGGATTTACGTCGTACTGCTTGCCCAGGCATGATAAAGGTACGCCCTATATAATGATTTTTTCACTAAGCCTTCTCGATATTTTAAGCCTAATCATGATATCGATGTGGTAATGCCCGTGCCAGAAACC
>CBFGYT010000260.1:0-2664 GCA_965653065.1 uncultured bacterium
CAGCGGAAGTGACACGGGATTTACAAGAAATAAAGCAAGGGTTAAAAGAAAAAAATTTTTCAACATTAGGTGCTGCCAGTGAACGCAATGCGTTGGCTATGCACGCGACTATGTTGGCGGCAACGCCCACCATTTGTTACAGCACGCCACAAACTTTAGCTTGGATGCAACAAGTTTGGCAATTGCGGCAGGATGGCATCGCCATTTATTTTACTCAAGATGCTGGGCCAAATTTAAAAATTCTTTTTTTAGAGAAAGAGTTGCCAGCAGTGATGCACACTTTTCCAGAAGTGGAAGTCATCAAACCTTTTTTGTAATGTGAAAAGTAAGGATCTCATTGAATGAATGAAATAGACAATATACGGAATGTTATTCATAGATTTGCCAATGCGTTTGACACAAAAGATTGGGCAAAACTAGCGACTTGCTTAGCTGACATAATAGAATGCGACTATAGCGATTTAAGAAACTCTAATGGCTCATGTTCACGGGGCGAATATGTAGAGAAAAGACAGAAAAGCCTAGCGCCACTTATAACACAACATTTATTTAGCAATATCGAAGTTATCGATCTTCAAAAAAGCCATGCACAGTTACAAGCTTCGGCGGTAATCTATAGAAGAAATAATGCAGAAGTTTTCTTTAATACACATGCCATCTATCAGTTTAGTTTAAAGAAAATAGATAATCATTGGGTCATTAACGAAATTTCACAGAAAGTGCTATGGAATGAAGGTGATAAAAGGATCCATGCAGGAGTTTCTGACAATTTCTCCTAGCGTAGGCGGCGTTTATTGGACAAAGGGGAGTCACATATTGTGTTTAATGGGGAAATTTTGTATAATAATCACACATTAAAATAATATAGATCCTTTTGGCCACTATAGTGAATATCATTAAATTCTTTAAAATCAGTCTTGTCACAATTTTACTGCTGGCTTCTAGTATAGAGTTAACATTGCTGTATCTGCGCCCCTATGGTCTCACACCCATCAGCCTTATACTCACACAAGTGGCGAAATTTAATTATGATTGGCAATGTGCGCCGCCGCTTGTGGAACAGCCTTTAAATACCAAAGGTAGTATTGTTTGGGTAAAACTACACTGTCAAGGGAATTATCCGTGGCGATTTTTGCGTCAGTCTAAATCCACGGGAGTACTGACTATTAATATTGTTGACGCCAATTTAAGTGATGTTAACAATTTCATAAAACCCTCACTTGGCAATGCGCAGGCAAGCAAACCATATCACAGTTCTTTACTGGAGCAAGCAACGAGCGATCCACTGTATGTTGCTGGTGTTAATGGCGGTTATTTTCGTACTCGATATAATAGTTTAGATCAAAATTGTATTAAGCGTTCTCCTCAAAAACCCATGGATACTCCCGATCACATCGGTGATGGTTTGCTGATTATTGATAGTAAAGTATATTCCACTAATTGTTATGGTGGTGTGCTCGCAGAAAAAGGGCGCTCCAGCCTTATTCAAGATGCAACGACGAAACAATGGCGTATTGAACGAGTCGAAACGGATGTTGTCCCGACGAATGCATTAAATGCGATTGGAGCGGGACCCGGACTGATTCAAACCATTGCCGGTCAGCCAAAGATACAAATCACCTGGGAAGGTATTTTATCAACGCTTGAATTTAGCGCCAATACAGCGGTTATTTTAGCGAAAGACAAGCAAGATAATCCGCACATGCTATTTTTTACGGTTGATGGCATAGATAGGCAATATGGGATGACTTCTATTAGCATGGCTAACTTTATTTATTATAAAATACCGCGCTTATTTCCACTCCAGCTGGTATCTGCGATGAGTATGGATCAAGGGAAGTCTACAACTTTATTTGTAAAAGATGCTAAAAACCCTATTGTTTCAGCTTCTGATAAAAGCGGTGGTGCTTCTCGTCCTATCTACGATGGGTTATTTATAGGAAATACAACGCTTCTTCAAGATAAGTGATTTATCCATGAATATTTGTTTTGGGCAAAGGAATATTTTATTCCAGAGTATGCGTAATTTGTGCCCGAATTTTTACAATTTCCTCTAACGACAGGCCTGTTTGCTCAGCAATGGTTTGATCATCCTTATTTTGTTTGATCAATTCGATGACTTTCAAAGTCGCTTCAATGCCATCTGTTTTTCCTTCAACCCTGCCTTCGATTCTGCCTTCGATTTTGGCATCTTCAATGTAAGAACGTTCAACTCTAACGGTATCCCAATACTTATCATATGTTTCAAGTTCAGCACGAGAATACCCAGCTTCTTCGGCTAGCGCCAAGGCTTCTTGAATTTCAGAGACTTCAAGCCATTCTCTTGGAACTTCACGAGTATCTTCATTTACTTCAGACATGAATTGTAGCCATAATATTTGTAGTTTTTTCTCGGTAAATGTTTTGGGTGTAAATTTAGGTAACTCAATGAATAATAATTGAATATCATCTAAAGACTTTTCATGATTTTTGTTGTGGATCATTTGATAATGATGATACCAATCTGGCGTTTTACTATCAAAAATATCATTAATAATGCCTAACCCGTAGACGGGGCGAAGTAAATGATAGGCTTCAGTACGATTTAATTGTCGTACATACGCCGTGCTTGCTCCATAGAGAATGGCTTGAAGTCTCTGAAATTCAAGAAGCCTTGGCGCTAGC
>CBFGYT010000261.1:0-2658 GCA_965653065.1 uncultured bacterium
ATCCATGACTAATAAGGGATATAACCTACTTGTCGCTATTCAAATAGCGTTAGCCGGGGAGGCCCATAAAGTATGGGGTGAGTAGCTACATCATTTGTTATTTTCTCTGAGCGAGAATGCGTATGGTTATCTTGGGAATCTTTTTATTACTACTATTATTGATCGTTTTTTTAGCCGCTATAGCAAAAGGAGGGTTAAGGGAGGGGGCCAAGGAGGTTTTAAGATTGATTTATATCTTTCTATTTTTAATTTTTTTATTCCTTGTTTTAGTGTTACTGCTAAAATAATATTAAGATTTACCTTGATTTTCTTTGGCAATTTTGCTTGATCTGACTGCAGTCTTTGTAAACTCCATAGTTTTACTAACAGCATTTGTGAAACTGTCTTCAATAACATTTAATCCTTCTTTAGTCACATTAGTAGCTTTAATCGATATTTCTTTTCCTATCTTTACAGTACTTTGAACTGTTTCTTCGATAGAATCAGCGGCATTGCTCGCAAGCTCACTAGCGGTATCCATAATGTTATTAGTTACAGTTTTGACACTAGCAACGGATGCTGCCGTAGTTTCGGCAATCGCGCTACTAACATTTCCCCATACGGCCTTTACTATGCGTTGGGAATTTTCTTTTACTATCTCTCCTACCAAAGAAACAGCGGATAATGTTGCACGTTGCTGAGTTTCAATTCGATTAGGGCGCACCAGAGCTGAACAATAGTGTTGCGTTATTAAACCGACTCTTAATGTCAGAAATGCATTGGTTGCACCATTTGCAAGACTATTAACTAACAATGATGAAACACCCTGAAGCCCAGGTACGGCACCTGTCATAGACGGGGCAGCTGAGGCCACAATCGGTGTAACGAGTTCTGAAAACTCAATGCTATCTATGTTCTCTGCAATGAGAACAGAAGCTGCCACGTTCGAGTAAAGATAGAGCATCTGCTGCGGTGATGGTCTTACGTAGTAGGTTTGAGCGATATTCCATACCATACGTGCTTGAGATGCAAGAACAATCAGGCTATCTAACCTACCATTTTGCATAAGGGCTGTACTGACAAATACAGCACTTGCATGATTACGTATAGATTGCGCTGCATTTGAATCCAACAGAGTAATTGCAGCGGATATATCGCTATTGCTATTCAGACTCTGACCACGCAGAAGCGGATTACGACCAAATTCGGCACGCAGACGCTGAAGATAATTCTCATGTTCTGATTCGGATGAATCTCGTGGAGGTCTCAGTGGCGCGGGAAGCGTCAAATACAGAACAAAGGGGCTGGCTATCAATGCAGAAAATGCCAGTAACAACGTCCAAAAAACTATGGTTCCTGAACCGGAATAAAGACGATCTGCAGCATCTGCTAATTGAGATAGATTAGCAAGTGTACTCACCATAATGAAAAGCATAAACAGTGAGCCCAATAGGGATAGTATTCGTACCAACGCTTTATTCATGGTTTGAAAGCCTTCACAACAACATTTAGTTCTAGAACGGAACCTATTATGATGTTAATAAGTTCTTATATTGCCGCACCTTGATTTATCGATTGTGTAATTTATTACCAAGCTATTCTTGGCATTAATTCCAGCAATATTGCTGCTGGAAATTTTCTAATAAACAAGACGTTTAATCAGTTTTACCAACATTGAGACTTATATCGGCACAAAGGTGAAGAAAGTTTATATTTCTGGAAATGTTTGGGTGGCACACAAAATGCTAGGGTAATGGATGATAGTAACCTGCCAATATTTACATAATAGATAGACCGATCATTCAGTCTGAAGGCAAACCAAACATCCTATTCGGCGGAGTGGCTATTGCGTATGTTGCATACTCTTTAGGAGCATTCCATCGTGATCAGAACCATTAGCCGGTGATGCACACCCGCCTTCTTACCAAGCGGCCTCAACAATAGCTCTAAGTATAAAGAGCTACATTCGACTAATTCTTACAGTTTAAGTTGATAAATTATGCAGAACGTCATAGATATGTCAACGAAACCTCCCTTGCTGCGTTATTGAGCGGGAATGGTTATGTGCGAAGCTGCCATAGTCATGATTTTCCAGAATCAAGACTTTAAAATTGTGATAATTCATACAGGAGCACCATGTTTAAATTATTTATTTTATTTTTTGCTACCGTTGTTACTGTACAAGCACTAGCGGCTGATTTGATTATTACCTGCGATGTAACAGCGATAGAGAAAGATGGTGCTAAATCAACATACAAAAAACGATATGAAATTGACCTTGAACCCCACTATTTCAAGATATTTGTCGATAAGGGCACTGGCTTCCGGCAAATTGGCGACGGCTTCCCGCACTCTATTAATGAAGTAAGGATCACGCTCATAAGCGACGGCACAACCAATGAATACTATGAGCGAAAAACCAACAAGTATTATTATATTAATAACACTACTGGACTTGAAGAAAATGGCAGTTGCACCAAAGACAATAAAAAGGGCTGATCTGCTATCGCTTCAACCCGATCTGACGGTTAGCTGATTTGACGATTTACCTATCACAGATCAAGTTCGGCAGTTCGATGTAGCGATTTTATCACTCCACAACCCTCTTCCATCAAAAATTGATACTTGCATCTAGATACGCCTACTGCGCATGTCACCTTAGAGCGTATGTTATTGTAA
>CBFGYT010000262.1:0-2652 GCA_965653065.1 uncultured bacterium
AGCTTCCAGCGCGGGAGAGGGGGTAGATCGAGGTGAAATTAAGGACCTGTGCTTAACCAAGATTAAATGATGTTCAGCACACAACAAACTAAAATTTCGATTTTACACTCACATATATATGCGTTGCACTTCAAAGCGCGAAGTCTACCCTAATTTGCGACAACACTATAAATAGACTATCCTAACTTATTAGACTAAGGCTATAAATATGATCAAATAACAGACAAGGAGAAGTCATGCTAAGCGGTGCCCAATTATTAATTCAAGCATTAGAAGCACAAGGAGTAGAATATATCTTTGGGATCCCCGGTGCCAAAATCGATGCCGCGTTTGATGCGTTAGTCGATAGTCATATCCGCCTTATCTTATGTCGCCACGAGCAAAATGCCGCCTTTATGGCAGGTTGCTACGGTCGTTTAACCGGGAAACCTGGTGTCGTGTTAGTGACATCTGGGCCAGGCGTTTCTAATTTGGCAACAGGCTTATTAACCGCGACCACAGAAGGGGATCCTATTGTGGCAATAGGTGGTAATGTAGCGCGTTCGATGAAATTAAATGAATCGCATCAAGGCTGCGATAATGTTAAGTTGATGGAAGCGGCCACTAAATATTGTGTAGAAGCAGTCTTGCCAGAAAACATTCCAGAGATTGTGGCTAATGCGTTTCGTATCGCCACACAACCGCGTAGCGGCGCTGCATTTATTAGTATTCCACAAGATGTATTAATGGCAACGAGTGCGAGAAAAATAATATCGCCCCTCATGGCGATAGCACAAAATAGGGCGCATAATAATGGAATACAACTTGCATTTCAATACTTAACTCAAGCACGCTGTCCCGTAGTTTTATTAGGGCAAGAAGCCAGTCGTCCAGAAAATACGATTGCCATTCGACAATTATTACATCATCATTTATTACCTGTCGTCAGTACGTACCAAGCTGCTGGCGTGATCTCTAGAGACTTATTATCTTGCTTTGTCGGTCGAGTGGGTTTGTTTAAAAATCAGCCAGGAGATCGATTGTTAGATAATGCAGATGTCATTCTCACAGTGGGATATAATCCAGTAGAGTATGATCCTGAGATATGGAATGCAGGTAGCAATAAAACCATCATTCATCTTGATTATAATCCAGCAAGTTTACACAGTACTTATTTGCCTAAGGTTGAATTAATTGGCGCAATCGATCTGACTTTAAATCGATTAAAAGATTTATTGCCGCAAACTTCACAATTAAATCAAGAAGAGTTGGTTGTCAGATTGCAAGCCGAACTCAATGAAAAAAAAGAATTAGAACAAGAGTCGCATCACCATCTTATTCATCCACTGTCTTTTATTCAGCAATTAACAGATGCCATTAACGATGATACCATGGTGATCAGTGATATTGGCACGCACTATATGTGGTTAGCACGTTATTTTTTCACGCATCAGCCACATCATTTGTTATTCAGTAATGGGCAACAAACACTGGGCGTAGCGCTTCCTTGGGCCATTGCCACTAAATTAGTGGTCCCTAAAAGACAAGTCATTTCGATCTCTGGCGATGGTGGCTTTTTATTTTCTAGCATGGAGTTAGAAACCGCCGTGCGGTTAAAGTTAAATTTAATTCATTTTGTATGGTGTGATCATCATTATAATATGGTGCAAGAACAACAGCTGATTAAATATAAGAGAGATTATGGTGTACAATTTGGTGCAATTGATATTGTGAAATACGCTGAAAGTTTTGGTGCTGTTGGGGTTAAATTAGGAAATAATCATACTATAAAAAATATTTTGAAAGAAGCTGCGGAGCGAAAAATGCCTACATTAATTGAGGTGCCCATTGATTATTCCGATAATAAAGAATTGTTTTTAACGGTGAATCAAAATGTTGGGCATTAACACGGAACATGAAAGTCGTCATTGCGAGGAGCGCAGCGACGTGGCAATCCAGAAGGGTAGTCATCGATTAGTGAGTTATCTCCTGGATTGCTTCGCAAGCTCGCAATGACCGCTACTCACTATTATAACTTAAGTTCGCATTTCGAATGGCAAACGGTATATATTACATTAACACGGGAGTAATCTTATATGAACAGTGAACTATACGAAAAAGGCTTACAGCAAATGCGTAAGCAATTAGGCCCTAAAGCAGATGACTATGTTGCTGCGATTGCGGAAATTTCGCCTGAGTTTGCACGCATTAATGTAGAATTTCCTTTTGGTGAATTGTATACACGACCCCAATTGGATTTGCGTACCCGTGAATTAGCGACCGTGGCAGCGTTAACCGTGATGGGACATAGTCAGCCCCAATTAGCGGTACACATACAAGCGGCATTAAATTGTGGTGCAACGCGTGAAGAAATTTTAGAAATTATTTTGCAGATGTTAGCGTATTGTGGTTTTCCTGCGGCAACCAATGCTTTAATGACAGCAAAGAAAGTATTTGATGCGCTATGACTCTTTAGGCTCAGTGACGACATAAAAGGTTTGTGTCGTTGAGCTTTTATCAGAAGACACTGTCCAGGGACGGATAGAGACAAACTCTATCGGCAATATAAAGCGTGCGCTAAACGCTTGTGGTAATAATTTAAAATGCCACGTCTCAGTACCACCAGCGCCTACGTCTGTGGTATCTTGAATATCATATTCTTGTCTTAATACG
>CBFGYT010000263.1:0-2648 GCA_965653065.1 uncultured bacterium
TATTACTCGCCGCGTGCGCCACACTCATCCCATTGCATTCAGAAAACATGTGCTCTATTTTTAAAGAATTCCCTGCTTGGTATAAAGACACTAAAGCAACCGAAGATAAGTGGGGACTTCCTATCAGTGTGCAAATGGCGATTATGTATCATGAATCTGCTTTTGATCCAGAAGCGCGGCCACCAAGACAATATATATTGGGCGTTATACCCGGCTCTCGTCCCACGAGCGCCTATAGCTATTCACAAGCACTTGATCAAACCTGGTATGATTATCAAAAGAGTACCGGCAATTGGGGTGCTAAACGAAATAATTTTGCCAATGCGTCTGATTTTGTCGGTTGGTTTACGTATCAATCGCATCGTAAATTGGGACTAAGCTATGACGATGCTTATGGCCAATATTTAGCGTACCATGAAGGATGGGGCGGTTATGCTAAAGGCAGTTATAATAGCCAAACCTGGTTAATTCAATACGCACAAAAAGTGCAAGCGCGTGCTACTTTATATGACTTTCAATTAACGCAATGCCGTGATCAATTGGAAGGGAAGCATTCTTTCTTCGGGTTTGATATTAAATAGTTTTTATTCAGGGGTTGTAACCGTTCTCATCTACAATAGCGATAACCATGGATCTATTGATTTCTAAGGCTTTTTCAATGCTTTTTTTAATAATACTGGTAGCACAATCTGCCGTGATACTATTTTTCGAAAAGGTTGCGTTCATAGAATATTTCCTATTGATTAATTAACTGCTTACAAAATTCTTGAAATAGGTTATTGACCTCCTCTGGATTATCTATCCAGGGAAAATGAGAAGCATTTTTTATTGTATGAATGTTTATATTTTTTCTTTGAAAACACTTATTACTTTTAAATAAGTGGATAGGGGTAATAATATCACTATCGCCCGAAAAAATAAGTGTTGGAATATTTTGAGGAGCCCATTGCGCCTGATAGGTATCATCAAAATGAGTTTTAGCCCACAAATGGCTTTTATAGTTAAACGGTAATTTTTCTAAAAGTGATTCCATGGCGCTAATGGATCCCTCTCGTGAAAAGTATGGAGCACAAAAAATGGTTAATTGTTTCAATAGCTCATTGCTAGGGTTTTCTTGATAAAGGATTTGCAACCTTTCTGCTTCAGCAAGAGGATGGCTTTTTACATAGGCTGAAAATGCATTTTGCCAAGAAGCATCTGGCGCTGAGTTCATTAACACAAGTCCTTTTAAATGTTTTTCCAACCCTGGCGTGGCTAGAGCAAAAAATCCGCCGGAAGAATGTGCTACTAATACGACTTTATCAAATTGACTTACCAGCTCTAAAAGCCCTGTAGACCATTGCGAAAAACTTTTCTCATCATCCTCTGTGAGATTAGAACCATCGCCAGGTAAATCTGCATACCATAAGGTTCCCGGCAAATGCAGTATGTTGACTAAATCAAAGAGAGATTCCGAGCCTAATCCAGGGCCACCTGGAAGGAAAAGCCAATGGTAATCAGAGGTGGAGTCTCCGCTAATCCAACGTAGTCTCGCCTTTGATGGTGTAATTATTTCTTTTACATCATGGTTCATCATTATTACCTTAAACCTATTTATTACTAACTAGAAGATCACACGCATAAACTGTCTTGAGGAGCGATGTGAGGTATCGCTCATAACGAATATTCACCATTTAACAGAGAAATTGGATATTAAGCCAATCCCAGCCAGCGCAATATTTTCAAAGCATTCTCTAATGTAATCGTTGTTTTGCCTTGTTCAAAACTATTTAACGTAGGTTTACTCACGCCAACCAATAACGCAAATTGTTCTTGAGTTAAGCGCTGCTGCTTACGGCGCTTTATTGCTTCTTCGACAAGAGCTGGCCAATTGAGGCGAAGATCCCGTTCCATCTTTTATCCACCATAGAAATTAATTGATTCTTCATATTCAAAGCTATATCTTTTTGTGCAGAAATAATATCTTTTGCTGCTGCCATATTTTCTTGTAATTGCTTCACGCCTATATTGACAAGCTCATAAGGTACTGCAAACTCTTTGGCTAATTGCAGTATGTTATTCGCTTTAACATGGCCAATTCGTAAGTTAGCATTACCCATTTTTAACGCAACAGTATCATAATCATAAAGTGCGGCTGCAACTTGATCGTAACAAGGTGTTAATCGTAATCCCTCTTTTGTATGGAATAATGCAAAATTTTTAAAATGCATATCAGTATTACCTAATAGCAAGCCTGCTAAGATCCGCATAAATAAACGGTAATTCTCCACAGGAAGACACAGAGGGACCTCTTGAATGAAAGTTGCTATATCTTGATAAGAGCCATTATATTTTTCATTAGAATTTTTATTTAAAAGTTGATTAAATTCTTCAAAGTGAATACGGTTTTGATTCTGTCGATCAAACCGTGCTATCAATAAAGCAGGTTCTTTTACGCCTTCAATGGTTTGAAAAAAAGGAGAAACGACATCTTCATTAGGCAGAAGCGTGTGCAACGCTTTAGTGGTTAAAAATTCATTCTCTAAAATATCAGCATGCGTTGCGGATGAAAACTTAGCAATATGTGTACTACGCTCATATGCTTTTGTCGGATTGAATTTTCCATTTCGTTCAATAACCGCTAATTTAGGTTGTACACCAGAAAGAGA
>CBFGYT010000264.1:0-2646 GCA_965653065.1 uncultured bacterium
GCTCAGCGAAACCTCTGGCATTCATATTAAACAAGGCAGACAAACTCTAACGTATCAGCACGTTCTGCTAATGTTAATAACACATCAATTTGCGCCAATGCTTCCGCCAATTGTTGTAAAGCAGTTAATTCTGCTTGAATGCTATCTAACAAGAAATCATACAGCTCTTTTTCGCGTGCTAATGCTTTGCTTTCTGCGCTTAGTACTTTATCCTCAAATGCTTTTAATTCGGGCGTGATAAATCGCTCGGCATTTTTTAAAGTTTGCCTACGCGTATAGTTTTGCGGCGCTTGTTCTGCTTGCACTCGACTAATTTCAATATAAAAGCCGTGTATTTTATTATAACCTACTTTTAATGAACTTAACCCCGTGTTTTGTTTTTCTTTTTTTTCTAATTCTATAATAAAAGAATCGGCTTCGGTGCTTAAGTGACGTAACTCATCTAAAGACGCATCAAAACCATCGGCAATGACACCGCCATCACGAATTAAAGCGGCAGGCTCGGCGGCAATGGCTTTATCTAAGAGTTGCGTTAAGCTCGTAAAAGGGTGTAATTGATTTTTAAGGTGTGTCAGTAAAACACTTTCTTTAGGTTGCAAATGGTGTCGTACTAATGGCAGCGACAATAACGTTTCTTTTAACTTTAATAGATCGCGCGGTCTTGCCGAACGTAATGCCACACGCGTTAAAATGCGCTCTACATCGCCAATGGGTTTTAGTAAAGGTGAGAGTATTGCATGATACGATAGCAGTGTTTGTATCGCATGTTGGCGTTGTTGCAACACAGCGATTGCGCGTAAAGGTTGGTTTAACCAGCGATTTAATAAGCGACTCCCCATAGGTGTTCTGGTTTTATCTAGAATAGCACGTAAGGTATGCGCTGGTTTGTCATGTAAGCTTTCGCTGATCTCTAAGTTGCGACGACTATTCGCATCAATGAATACACTATTTTCATGCGAGACAACGTTTAAAGAATGTATGTGTGATAATGCCATACATTGCGTTTGTGTGGCATAACGTAATAAAGCGCCCGCAGCAATAACGGCTTTAGATAATTGTTCACAGCCAAATGCTTTTAAGGTGGTGACTTTAAATTGTTGTTGCAGTGTTTTATGCGCTGCTTCTAAATTAAAATCCCACGGTGGGCGTTTATTGAGATGTAAACCTTTTAGATAGTCGGGAGTAGAGCTATCGCCTTGAATTAAAATTTCGGCCGGTTTTAAGCGCGCTAATTCTGATTTTAAGCTGTCTACAGAAGTTAATTCGCATAATTCAAATTGGCCACGACTTAACTCTAGCCAAGCTAAGCCAAACTGCTCTTTGTCTTGGTAGATGGCCAATAAAATATTGTCGTCTGTAGCCGTTAATAAGGATTCTTCAGTTAATGTTCCGGGCGTGACAATGCGCGTTACTTCGCGACGCATAGGGCCTTTGCCACTTTGATCTTCACCCACTTGTTCGCAAATAGCGACACTTTTTCCTAAGCGTACTAGTTTTGCTAAATAATTATCGACAGCATGAAAAGGAACGCCTGCCATAGGAATAGGGCTTCCTGCAGATTGACCGCGCTGTGTTAAAGTAATGTTTAATAATTCTGCGCCTTGGATCGCATCTTGATAAAACATTTCATAGAAATCACCCATGCGATAAAACAATAAAATATCGGGATATTGTTCTTTGATATTCAAATATTGTTGCATCATGGGGGTATGATTGTCAGACATTATGGTTCCTTTTCAAGTGCGTTCATACTTTGAAGTATTCTCACGAAAGTTTAGCCTAATCGGTTCTAAGGGTCGCTTGTCATGTTTCAAACACGCCGTAAATACGTCCCTGTAGACTCGATTGCTTCTCCATGCCGCTTACGGTTTGAAACATTGCCAAGCAACCCTTGAAACCTGGAAGCTGTGCATTCGTTTATCTTTCTTAGCGCTTTATCATTTATTTATTTTTTCAATACTTTTATGTTTTCTCTATATGCTCACAGCAGTTGGTTTTTAGGTTAGGCGGCAAGCTCTCGAGCACCAGGAGTGTAGTACTCTACATGACTGGGGCGAGATGAGCGCAGCCAACAACACCTAAAAATCAAATGCGAAGAGCATTACAACTCAAATCCATATACCAACCTAGTCCTGCCACGACGATAATATGTTTTATGCCAGTCAACCACATCTTGCAATAAAGAAGTATCGACTTCATTGGGTTCAGCAAATTGTGCCATAGTGGTCACCGGCGTTGCGGTTAAAGCACGGCCGTGATAACTGATAGACACGCGCAATTCGATACCATCAAATTGCACTACGACATCCACAGTATCATTGACGACATTTTCTTTCATGACAGCCAATAAAGTGGTTTTCACCGCTAGACTGGCGTTGTAAATCATTTCTCGCGGGATATCGTGTGCAATGACAAATTCTTGGATCACTTTATCAATATAGACAAAGTGTTCTTGTGACGGATTTAATTGGAACTTTAATTTTTTGCGTGCCCATAATTGAAAACACGCATTTAAGAAAATACCGCTCACCGCTGCTACGGTATAAGAAGAGCCAGTAAATTTACTGATCCAATGCGGGAAATTAGCAGAATATTCTGGATGGACGGGGAGACTCAAGCCTAATAAAAACGATAAGCCAATTAAAA
>CBFGYT010000265.1:0-2642 GCA_965653065.1 uncultured bacterium
GGTGGGGCACTCAATGTAAATTTCATAGGGACTTGTTTGATATTGCTGATCATGTTAGCTATCAGCTCATGGTATTATCCAGCACAAGTTTTGATATTAACGGATTTATATTTGCGTGAAGAAGTACGAAAAGAAAAAGAAGCGAAGAAAAGAAAATCTTTTTGATTGTTTGGCATATACCCAATACACTTCAAGATGCGAGATTTAACAAGAAACCTAAAAGTCGTCATTGCGAGCGCAGCGTGGCAATCCAGTGAGTAATCTGCCGATCTGTGGGCTATTCTCTGGATTGCCACGTCGCTTCGCTCCTCGCAATGACGGGAGTTAAGTTCGCATTTCGAATAGAAATGGACAGTATACAATAACGAGTAACGATAAAATGAGCAGTGATAATCAAACAAGCGAGATACATAAAGGTTTCTTAGATGTAGCGCATCAATGTGCAGTTTTATTATGGCCCACTTTTATTAAAAACGGATGGTTACTACTACTGTTGTTCTCATGGGGCTTTCTTACTTTTGCAGCTGTTTCTCCTTTTAGGGGAGTATTCATTTATTTATTTTGCAAGCCCTCCCTATTATATCAATTTTCAAAGATAGAAGTTATTTTTACTATAGGCGCTATTTACCTCGTGATTGTATATCCCCTGTTTCTGCTAAGTAGTCTCATCACACAACGCGTTTATGCAATTATCACACGACAACCCATGACGATGATGAATAGTTTTAACGTCGTAGAGAACTATTATTGGAAATTATCGAGTGCTTTTTTATTGATGCCGCTGGGGCTTAGTATCGCGAGCATACTAACGGGGTATGTGTCTATATGCATAATTGGGCTAATGATGTTTAGAATACCTATTTTGTATGCAATAATTCTAGCAGTTGGTTTAATGCTGAGCATGCTTATCATTATCCTTTGGTTCTGGATGAGACGGATTTTATTTTTACCGATCGTTATCATAGAAAATACTGGTATTATTGACGCTTTTAAAAAAAGTTATTGCCTAATGCGCAGAAATGTCTGGTTATTATTTAAAGTGCTGTGTATAGTTCCTTTATTAGTGATTTCAGTGTCGCTGGCTATCGTTCTGTTATTTACAGTGATAAGCGGAACTCCTGTATTACTTTATATCTGGAGTGGAATAGCCATTGTACTTGGTTTCTTATGGTATAACATCGTTCCGGTGGTCTTCTTGCATGAGATTAAGCAACAACAAAATCAAGACACAAGGTAATGTTGTACTGCTGCTAAACGCTTTTGTCGTATGTAATGTGAAATGGCTGGACCTGTTAATCCATCAGGGATCGCCCATTTTAAATCATGTAATTGTTGACAAATCTGTTGCAAGCGATTCGTTTTTTCTTCCTCGCCAGTGAATAATCCAGCGGCATGTAATAAATCTAAGGCGCGCGATAAACGACGATTGGCATCTAAAGTTTCATATAATTCCAAAATAGGCTCAGCAGTTATAAAGTCAACCTTATTATAGACAGGTAATAATGCAGATAATCCTTGTGTGTAATCACTGTAATGATTGGGGATTTTATAGGTCTTGATTAAAGAAGATACTATAGTATCTGCTGTTTTTGCAGATAAAATAAATTGCATGAATAGCGCAAAGCGAAGCGTAGTATTTTTTTCTTTAAGTGCGATTTTATCTAGTTGAGCACATGCATTTAATAAGGTTTTTTCATTGCTAAAGATAGGAAAAATAGCAGTTAATACTTGTGCTTGAAAGAGCGTTTGCAAAAAGACGCCTGGTGTGGATTCGCCCAAGGATTTTTCCCATTCAGCCCACACGCGCTCCGCAACTAAATGACTTAATTCGCCACTTTGTGCCATGTGCTGCATTAAAGTTATTGTTTCAGGCGCAATCTTAAATCCTAAGGAATGGTAACGTGCAGCAAAGCGTGCTATGCGTAACACGCGTACGGGATCTTCGCTAAATGCGCTGGTAACATGTCGCAACATTTTTTGTTTTAAATCAGTTAAACCATTGTAATAGTCAATAACGTGACCGTCTTCATCTTCGGCTAAAGCATTGATGGTTAAATCGCGACGCGCTAGATCTTCTTTTAAAGTCACCGTTTTATCGGCATGAAATGTAAATCCGTGATAACCAGGGGCGACTTTACGCTCAGTACGTGCTAACGCGTACTCTTCTTTAGTGTTAGGATGTAAAAACACAGGAAAAGCTTTGCCAACAGGAATGAATCCTTGTTGTATCATTTCTTCAGGGGAGCTGCCGACGACCACCCAATCTTTTTCATGAACAGGGCGCCCCAATAGTTTATCGCGGACGGCGCCACCGACTAAGTAAGTTTTCATGTTTATTCCTGTTATTCTTTCTAGCCGTTATGGTGTTATTGGTGAATAGTATATATCAAACGCACTTGAAGATGCGAATTTACAAAGTTCTCGCATTTTGAAAGGCAAATGATAAATATGTGAATCTAAAGTCAAAACGAGAGATACGCGAGATCTACCCCCTCTCCCGCGCAAGGAGTTTTACTATTATAATGATATCATCTCGCGGGAGAGGGTTGGGGAGAGGGCATGGAAATATCACACCAGCCCTCTCCCTAACCCTCTCCCGCAAAAAACGTCGTTGTACCAGCAAGCTCCTCACGCGGGAGAGG
>CBFGYT010000266.1:0-2624 GCA_965653065.1 uncultured bacterium
ACTAGAAGACCTGTTGAGTTCGAGTTCTGGAACGGGAATAACATTAGTCAGAAGAGACGGAGGTCTGCTACGCGGTCGGCTATTTGCACGAGATAATTCTTGCCGGGGAGGGGAAAGTGCTGAAAAGTCATAATGACTACTCGCGCGAGCGGCAGTAATACGAGGAGAAGTTTTTCCTGATAGAGGCTTTAATTGATTGGTTATTAACGATCTTAATTGTTTGTAATAGGTATCAGCTAAATCAAAGTTTTCTCCTGCAGCCACTAGTCCTAATAGTAGTTTGCAATAGCTCGCTGATTGTGACATACCACTCTCCTTGTTATAATATGTCTTGCTTTTACTTTACATAGATTTTTTTAACCTGTCAATTGAAGAGGATATCCTCATTTCTTCCTAACATAAATCTTCGCCGTTCTATTCGTCCGTGTTTTAAATCGTCTATGGTGCCATAGATATTGTTCAGGATGTTCTAAAATGGCTTTTTCTAAGATTTGATTGATGCGCGTGGCGTTTTCAATTTCATCTTCGCTAGGATAATCTTGTAGTATAGAGTGAAAACGAAAATGATAGTGATAATTTTCATCACGATAATACGTGACAGGCAGCACGCTTAATTCAAAAGTACGAGCCATTTTGGCGGGAGTAGTGATGGTAGCCGTTGGAATATTAAAAAATGGTGCAAACACACTGACTTTACGGCCATAATCTTGGTCCGGTGCATACCAAACGGGGATACCTTCTTTAATCACGCGAATAAGGCCACGCACTTGTTGGCGTTCCAAAGCTTTATAAGCAAAGCGGGTGCGACTTTTTAACATCAAGTAATTAAACACTGGATTGCGATGCGCGCGGTATAACAGTGCAAAAGGAACTTCTTTAGATAATAAGCGGCCAATGAGTTCTAGGGTGGTAAAATGAAATCCTAATGCCAGCACACGCGGATTCTTCGCCAATTGTTGCTGTAATTCTTGTAAGTTCTCAATATTAAATTTTAATTGCGCAATCTTTTTATCTGAAGCACGCCAAGCCAATACAGTTTCTATCATACTAATACCTAATGAACGAAAACATTGGCATACTAATTGCTGTTGCTCTCTTGGAGTATAGTGTGGGAAACATAACCGAATATTGGTGGCACAAACGCGACGCCTATAAGTGGCAAATGGCATACTGGCGCGCCCTAACCAACCACCTAAGGCATATAACCAAGATAACGGTAATTTGACCAAAAGCCAAGCAAAGCCCCAGCCTAGCCATATTCCCCAATAACGCGGTTTTAACCAAGCACGTTGAAATTGTGGACTATCTGCAGTATCCATACTAGGCAAACACCTCAAAATAGGATATTATATTCTTTAATTTATACTTAAATAATGAATTCAATACTATTTTCTGCCTTAGCCGCGTTTATCACTGTCGCTTTGTACTATTGGTGGTCACCTTTAGCGGCACTGGTGACGATTAGCTTAGAAATTGTAACATTATTTTATTTCATTACCAAACCAAAAGATTGGCTCTTGTGCTTATTTATCTATCTCTTGATGATACTCTGGGCAATCACTCATTTTACTCAAGCAATACAACAACAAATCCCTTTATCTTGGCAAAATCAGACCGTGGAGTTAACGGGCACCATTGATTCTTTGGTCACTGCAGATCTGCAAAAACGGCAATTTATCCTACAATTGCAACAGATTTGTTTTAAGCAGCAGTGTCAGCAACAATCAGGTCGCGTGGAGTTAACGGAATATCTGTCGAATAAAAAAAAGAGTGTCAGTGAAACATTTCAACCCGCAGATACGTGGCAATTATCGGCGCGCTTAAAACGTAAACACCGTTTAGCCAATCCTGGGCTATTGCGACCTTTAGATTGGTCGCAAGGATTATATGCCGTGGGAACAATCGTTGCTAAACCGGCGAAGCAAATACAAACTCACCAAAGATTTTGGCATATGAATTCATTACGCCAAATGGTGTTAACCAAATTACAAGCAGCGACTATTGATGAGGACAGTCGTGGCGTGATCCTTGCGTTGACATTAGGGGATCGCAGTCAGTTGTCTTCTCATTTATGGCAACTGTTCCAGCAGACGGGCGTATTACACTTAATGGCGATCTCGGGTTTACACGTAGGCTTATTGGTGATGTTTGCTTATGGTGTCATTACATTTTTACTATGGCCTTTCCCAAATTTATTTCTTTATTGGCCGCGACAAAAAATAGCGTTATGGGTAAGTTTATGGGTGGCATGGCTTTATGGTGCTATTGCTGGCTTTGGAGTTTCCACTATACGTGCTTGTGTGATGCTAACACTGTATGCGTTAGCAAAAAGTATGTCACGTTCTATTTCTTGGCTTAGCGTATTATTGTGGTCATCGTGTTTAATTTTGTTGGTAGATCCTTTACAAAGTGTTTCCATCAGCTTTTGGTTATCCTTTATTGCCGTGGCGTGTATTGCTTTTTTAGTGTGGATAAAACAAAATGCAAATAAAGGATACGCCCATTCTCTGTGGATACAAATCACGTTAAGTGCGTGCTTATTGCCATTTTCATTATTGTTTTTTCAACGATCCCCTTTAAATGCGCCACTCAGTAATTTAATTG
Organism: uncultured bacterium; assembly: GCA_965653065.1. Classification (GTDB taxonomy): domain Bacteria; phylum Pseudomonadota; class Gammaproteobacteria; order UBA1113; family UBA1113; genus VFKP01. The sequence goes on from CBFGYT010000266.1 coordinate 2,605, forward strand.
CCGTGCCATGGGTCAGTTTT
>CBFGYT010000267.1:0-2607 GCA_965653065.1 uncultured bacterium
GGTAAATAGGCGCTGAGCTGGGATTTCAAGCAGAATATATGATTTTGCATCAAATTGTAGAGCGTATTCATACTACTTTTTCAGGAAGTGAATTTTTAGCAAAGCTATCCGATTTTGAATTTGCTATTCTTTGGCCTAGTTACGAACAACAACAAAGTGTTGCAGAGTATGTAGCGCAATTATCGCGTATATTATCAAAGCCTATGCTGGTTTATGGAACAGACATTAAAGTGGAGACGTGCTTTTCTAGTAGCCAGTATCCGCAAGATGGCATGCGAGCCGTTACTTTGATGCAAAATGCAGCCTTTGCATTAGACTCTATTCGTACAAATCAAGCTGAATATTATCGACCCTTTTTACCTACCAATACAACTCAAGCGGTTTATCAGACGGGAGACGTTATTATGAATAAACAAAGCATATTTTCTTATACTATTCATACGATACACTCTATAACAACACATCAGGAAATAGGGTTACAAGTTAAATTTCAAGAAACGTCTTCTTGGCAGCAGGCGGTAAGTTTATCGGAAAAAGATCCAACAGAAAAAGCAAAGCTGATAGAAGAGTTGGAAGGACTATTTAATGATTTATTATGGCATTATAAAAAATGGGTTGACAGAAAAGATCACACGTCAGAAAAGACATTTATCATAATACCACTTTTTTATTTTCCTAATCTAGGAAATGCGCTAGTGGAAATCTTAACTACGGTTTGTTTTGAATTAAAGTTAGATAAGAAATCAATCATCTTATTAGCGAAAGAAAATGATTTAACAGGAGAGAAAGAACGTGAATATAAAGAAACCGTTTTATTTTTACATGAAGCGGGGTTTGGTCTAGGATATACTGTAGAAAGCAATCAACAATTAGCATTACAGCATTTGTTAGAATATCCATTTGATATCTTTTTAGTGAATCAAGAAATTATTTCGCAATTGACTAATGAGGATCCGACACGTAAAGAACGATTAATGCGCTCTATTTTACATTCTTGTATTGATACCAATTTATTAGTTATTGCCGAGATCGAAATCACCACGAAAAATAATAAGATATTACTAGAATTTATTCATGGTGTAGCGAATGCTGCGGCGTTGCCTGCTGTGGAAGATAAATTTATCTAATATACTCTTCGCGATTTGGCTGTAGGCTTTGTTGGCTGCACTCATCTCGCATCAGTCATGTAGAGTACTACACTCCTGATGCTCGAGAGCTTGCCACCTCGCCTAAAGCCAAATCGCTGTGAGTATATAGCCATTTCACTTCGCATCTTGAAGTAAAATAGATATACTCTAAACCAGATCTTCAACCAAAGGTTTGCTGCGAAATAAAATCAATGGAATTAATACACACAAGGCAATGCCAACAAACATCTTGAAGGAATAATGCGATAAACTGCTGACATCAATTCCGGTAGGTGGTAGTAACCCTAACAGAATAGCAACTAAGCACGTAAGTGTTCCCGCACTACCTAATACCCACATACCCAATCTGCCGCCCGGAACATTATAAGTACGATAATGCAATGGATATTTGTAGCGTAACTTAATTCCTGCGGCAAACATAAAGATATACACTATCATGGCAAGCTGTGCTGCAAGTGCTGATAAAATCCAATAAGAACTTTGTATGGAAGGCATATACACGAATATAAATGAAATAGCCGTAAAAATAACCGCTTGTAATAGCAATAAAGTAATGGGAGCTTCTTTTTTATTGGTGTAACTTAACCACGCAGGCAAACACTCGTCTTCAATAGCAACCATTAAGCCGCGTACTGGGCCAATGACCCAGGTAGAGACACTGCAAAAAGCGCCAATGATGATGGATAATATAATCCAAGGAGTTAGTGCTTGTAGATGAAACACACTTAAGAAAGCGATAAAAGCATCGATTAAACCCGACACTAAGTTTAACTGTTGTCGAGGAATAACAATCGCAATTGCTAATGAGGATAGAGCCAAAGAAAGTAAAATAATTAATGCAGAATACGCAATGGCTTTAGGATAATCTCGTTTGGGGTACCGTACATTTTCTGCATGAGTGGCAGACATTTCCATTCCCAATAAGCCAAATAATACCGCGACTAAAAAGGCTAAATCGCCGCTGGTGTGATTAACAGGAATAAAAGAATGCCAATGAAAATCAATCGCACTAGGATGACCCGATAATAGCCAAATAGCAGCGAGAATGATCAATAATAAGATAGGTAATAGTGTTCCTACAATTGCACCTATGGTGCTAATCCAACTGGATAATTGAATGCCGCCGCAATTAATCAGCGTGGTCGCCCAAAAGCTGATTAATAACACACTGATGAGATACGTTTTATTATGGGCTAAAGAAGGGTCAAATAAATAAGCCAGGGTTGAAGCGACAAAAGCTAAAATAGTGGGATACCAAATGATATTATAAAACCATTGTAGCCAAATAGTGACAAATCCCCAGCGTTTACCAAAGGCTTCGCGTACCCAAACATAAATACCGCCTAGTTGTGGCCAACCTGTTGCCAATTCAGCGGCAACAAAAGCGACTGGAAAGAAAAATAACAGAGCGGCCAAGGCATAATAAAAGACAATACTGGCGCCTAATTCCGCATTAATA
>CBFGYT010000268.1:0-2595 GCA_965653065.1 uncultured bacterium
ATAACCCCTCACCGCGCCGCCTTATTCAAGACGCCGACTAGACCGCCTCCCACAATAACGATATCATATTGAGTTTCACTCAATACAGTCATTGCGCCATCCACGCTTCAATATCGGCGACGGTTTTAATTAAGTCTTTGCTCAATACATCACAGCCTTCTTGCGTCACCACCACATCGTCTTCAATACGCACGCCAATACCACGCCATTGTTCAGCAACGCTCATATCTGTTGCATCGATATAAAGGCCTGGCTCTACAGTTAATACCATCCCCGCTTCGAAAACGCGCCATTCGCCATTGATTTTATACGCACCCGCATCATGCGTATCTAACCCTAAGAAATGTCCCGAACCATGCATATAAAATTGTAAATACGCTTTTTTCTCTAGCAGTGTGGCAATGTCGCCTTTTAATAATCCCAATTCCACTAAACCGCGCGTTAAAATGTCTACCATGACTTTTTGCACTCTATCCCAAGTTACGCCGGGTTTAATAACGGCGATCCCCGCCAATTGCGCTTTTAATACCAATTCATAAATTAATTTTTGTGGCTCACTAAAGCGGCCATTGATGGGAAATGTACGTGTTAAATCGGAGCTATATTGTTGATATTCTGCGCCCGCATCGATTAATAACAAATCGCCATCGCGTAGCTTTTCATCGTTCTTTTCATAATGCAAAGTACACGCATTAGCACCCCCGGCCACGATCGGTGTATACGCTTGCAAGCGACAATTTTCTAATCCACAGTGATACATAAAATGCGCTTCGACTTGATATTCATGTAATCCAGGTTTTGTATATTGCATCACGGCTTGATGGGCTTTAACGCTTGTTTTAGCTGCATAGCGCATCAATTCTATTTCGTACTCACTTTTAATGACACGCATTTCATCGACCCTGCATTGCACATCGATAAATTCAGTCGGCCATGACACACCATGTCGCACTCTCTTTTTTAAATCGCCTTGTGCTTTATCAATGATTTCATCTAATTCGATTTGACGCCCCCAAGGCGCATAAACATGTTTTGCCTGTTGTAAATACTCTGGCAATTTCTGTGAAAATTCTTCAATAGGGTAAGCTTCATCCATTTTTAATGTCTCAATAGCGCCTTCTTGCCCTAACATAAAGCCCATCCATCGTTCCAAACTCGGATCGCGCGATCGATTAAATAGAATACTTTTGCCGCCTAAATCTTGAGAGAACATCAGCAATACCGCTTCTGGCTCAGTAAACCCGGTTAAATAAAAGAAATTACTATCGGGACGATACATATAGTTGGCATCGCCATTGCGTATTACTTCCGAACGCGCCATGATCAAGACGATACTTTGTGGTTTTAACTGATTTTGTAATTGTTGACGACGCTGTTTATATTGAGTAATAGGATCCATTTTTTCACCTTATCTTTATTTTGTTAGGAAAATGCTAATGTCGTGTGTAATTGTAGAATGGCATCGATTTCTACCAATGCATTTTTAGGTAATTTAGAGATCTGTATGCTAGTACGCGCAGGATAAGGCGGCGATAAATATTGTTGCATCACTTCATTCACCAACACGATGTCTTTTAAATCCATTAAATAGACGGTGAATTTCACACAATCTTGCAAGGTACCGCCACTGGCTCTGGCAGCATGATCTAAATTCTCAAACACTTGACGTAGTTGACTGAGTATATCGTCCGCTATCAACTCACCTGTTTGTGGGATCATGCCTACTTGGCCAGCTAAATATACCGTATTCCCTACTTTTAATCCTTGTGAATAAATACCAATAGGAGTAGGCGCTAAATCGGTATGTATTTCTTTGCGCTCACTGTGATTTTGTTCTGTCATAGCATTCTCCCGTTATTTATATTCTAGTAACACGTATAGTAGGCTCTAAAGCACGCAACCGTCGTAATACTTGTGCTAAGTGTTGTCTGTCTCGTACCGCAACGACGATACGCACCTCACTATAGCGCCCATCTTTATCTCGCACATGCACATCTTCTATATTTGCTGAAGATCGTGAAATAGCTGTTGCTAATTGTGCTAATACGCCGCGATGATTATGTACATCAACCATAATTTCTGTTTGAAAATCGCCGGCGGTATTCTCTTGCCAACTTAAATAAATGCAGGTGGGCGTACCATGTAAATGAATGATTTCCGCACATTGCTCTCGATGCACGACAATACCACGCCCTGAAGATAAAATTCCGACGATGATATCACCAGGAATAGGGTGACAACATTGTGCAAAGTTAACGACCAAACCTTCACTGCCTTTAATGATCAACGGTTGCTTAGATAATACTTTTGTCGCTTCTCTTTTTTCAGCTTCTTCTTCTTCAACAACTTCTTTCACAGCAGAAGCCAGTCGTCTGGCGACGGCTAATGGGATTTGATCGCCTAGCCCCATGGACTCTAATAACTCATCTAAAGTAGTAAATCCGGATTCTTGTAATACATTTTGTAAATTTTCCGCAGAAATATCTTCTAATCTTAAAGCCAATGTAGTGAGCGCACGCTCTAACAACCGCCGTCCAAATTCAATGGATTCGCTTAATTTTTGTTTTCGAGTAGCTTGACGAATTTCACTACGCG
>CBFGYT010000269.1:0-2582 GCA_965653065.1 uncultured bacterium
TTCTATAAATTCTTTAGCAGCGAGAGCGGTTTTAGTCATAGGTTACTCCAAATTTTCAGGACCAAAGGAATGTGGTAATAATTCCCCTAAGGTAAAGCTAGCGCGATAACCCTCGGGGCTTGCAATGTGAATTAAGGTATCGGCATTGGCAAATTCGCGTATGCGTTGTCTACAAGCGCCGCAAGGTGTACACAAAGCATCTCCTTTGCCAATGACGAGCATTTCAGTAATTACTTTGTCACCGTGACTGACCATTTGCCCGATCGCATTGGCTTCAGCACACAAGGCTAATCCATAAGAAGCGTTTTCTACATTGCAGCCTGCATAATACTGACCGTTGGCGGTTTTAATGCAACAGCTTACGGGAAAGCGCGAATAAGGAGAGTAAGAATGTTTTAATAGTGCTAACGCTTTTTCAAATAGTTTAGGATCAAAAGTCGACATTATATATCCTTAATAATAAATTTAAGCAAAAGACAATCCAGCAGTACACCACGCTTTATAGCCGCCCGCTAATGATTTAACATTTTTATAGCCGATACGCTGTAAACTATCGGCGGCTAATAAAGAGCGAATACCACCGCCACAGTGTAAAATCATGGGGGTATTTAAATCTGGAATAAGCGTGCCAATTTGCATTTCTAAATGACTACGTGGAATATGAATGGAATCAGGAATATGCCCTGGCACACGTTCAGGTAATTCGCGCACATCGATGAGTAACGCTTCGCCATTGGCCAAGGCTTTGGCTGCCTGCGGGCAAGCAATTTCTGTGACAGTTTTACGCAATTGAGATAAAAATTGTTCAAATGGAGTCATGAAAAGCCCTAATGTCAGTGATAAAAACAATGGAGTATAGTTTAACAAATTATGAGGAAATTTACATCTTTTTTATTGTTGGAAATACCCTGGGAGTATTTCGTAATGACGATCGCTAGCTATTATAACTTAATTTCGCATTTCGATGTAAAATGGGTATACACAAATTTCAAGATAAATGTGTAACATTCAATAAAAATTTTATCTCTGTCAATACCTATTACAAATCTTTACACAACATTACGAATCGTTACAGTTCATTACAAATGGTTACAACGTGTTTATAATGCAAATGCTAGATTGATCTTGAATAGTAACAAACAGGAGACAATCATGCCGAATAAAGATAAGAGACGTAATGTAAATTCACAGTATCAACCATTAACAGGACAAGACACACAGAATTATGGTTCTACTAAACAATCACCACCATTTAAGCTACAGCAAATTCAATTTGCCGGAGCGAGTGCCAGTTCTTCTTCGGAAGAAGGTAGTCAAGCTTTCTATAGAAAATTACCTAATCTACGGGAACCTGAAATGGAATTGCATATTCCTAATCAAGTGGATCCTGATCCACATCATGAGTTATTTCATGTGGCAACTGGTAATCAAGGTTTAGAATATAGACCTGCTGGTGGAGAGAGATCAGGTTCCACTATTCCAGGCGCAATCTTTAGCACGCTATTTTGGCCTTTCGTGCGACACGTTGTTCCTGCAGGAAAAATATGGATGAGCACTGATAATGGTCAACCCGTGGTGTTGGGGCCGGGAGAGCATTTTATTGTTTCGCCTTTTCATTCTCGCGATAGAGAAATTAGTTTTGGCGCTGCGTATGATATTCCATTGCATCCAACACTACGCGTAATTAATGTTCCAGCGAATCATCTGGCGGCAGCTTCTAATAACGGAGAGTACGTCACATTAGCGCCAGGCCGACATGTATTGCTAGGAGCAGGATGGGCCATTGAGCCAGCAGTACATATTACGAATGATAATATTAACTTAGGACGCTACAGTATTATTACGGTGGGAGTAGGGCAAGTAGGGGTTGTGCAATCTGCGGGTGCAGTGATTTCACTCGCTCCAGGACGTCATATCATCGATAATACACGAGAGCGATTTGACAAATTTGTAAATTTGAATGAGAAGCGATTTACCATAGGGAATGTCACTTGTGTACGCATAGATGATGGTGAAGTAGGCATATCTTACAACAATGGTAAGTTGGATGTGTTGCATTCAGGATGGCATGTGTTGACAGCGCCGCAACAAACTTACAAAGGAACCGTGTCTACTCGTCAGCGATGTGCAGCATTACATCAAGTAACCGTATCTACTTATGATAATGTGCGTATCAAGAATAGCTCAGATGTATTTTACGCGATTGAGAATATAGATATTCTTTTAGAGAATGTTGATATCTCTGCTGCTAAAAATGATAAAGAATTAGAAGATATTATTAAAACAGATGTGGTAGCACGTGCCGAAATGACGCTGAACAAGATATTCAAGCGACATTTATTTTCGGAAATGCAACAGACTTCTACATCTAATGAAAGTAGTTCAGCAAAAAGAAAGGAGAAAGAAGAAGTCGGAGCGAATGAAAATCTATCGCAACGGGTCAACCATGAACTAGATGAAGAGTTAAGAGAGAACTTACATAAAATAGGGATTAATTTGGTTAGTTTGGGGGCGACCAATCTAGAATTAGAAGACAAAGATTTGCAGAAGCAACTGACAGATCAAGCAGCGAGCGTGGCGAA
>CBFGYT010000270.1:0-2574 GCA_965653065.1 uncultured bacterium
CTCTAAAAGAAGCGTGTCGTGTCATTGCGCCTTTTCTCAAATCGCATCAAAAGATCGTGCCACTGACCATTGCCGCTGTTCGCTGGCGATTAGGAAAGCGGGGGATGATTTAACAATCTTCTAAAAAAGCCGAAAAATCAATAATATTGGCAAAAAAACCACTGTCTTTTACCGCAGCGGAGACTTGATTACAATGAATGAGTACTGGGCGAATTGAAAAATTGCGAGTGACTTTGAGCGCATCTATTTTGTGCTGTACTTCAGAAATGACTTCCTTTTGAATGGGATCTCTAGAATATTTTATTTCACAAAGGTATAAAGTGTTAAAGCGTGTTTGGATCAAATAATCAATTTGACAACCAGCTTTAGTTTTAGTAGCGTGTTGCCTGTAAGGATTATTGGAGATGATTTCTTGTTGTGAAATACCCAGTGCACTGTGAATTAATTTACGATTGTTTAATACTAAGTTTTCTATTTGTAACCCTAAAATGGTAGACCATGCAGGAAGCATTGTTAAAGCAATTTCTTGATAATCATCTGCTTCTATTTTGTACCTATTCGGTAATATATATTTTAGATAAAAACGGCAGTAGTTATCACTTAAACGATACCAAGCAATTTTAGCCATTTCACCATTTTTAATATGCCAACTATAGTCTTTGGTTACAAATCCAGATAAGACTAAGCTTTTTAGATAAGTATAATCATCGCCACCACCGGTTAATCCTATGTGTTGATAAATTGTTTTAGCATCAGTCGATCCTAATGCAAGTACTTCACAGATCTCTCTATAAACTGTTTGTTTAGTGGCAAACAAATCTGAAAAGATTTGATCAAACTCATGAAATAGAATACCCTCTGGAGTGAAACACAGATTTTTGATATTTTGTTCGGCAGAAAGCGAGGGATTAATCTCTTCTAAATAACGCGGGATCCCTCCTGTCACTGCTAAAGTTAATAATTTTTCTTGTGCGGAAATATTCTTTTTTTGATGGCCCCAAAAATCATTGCATTCTAATAAAGATAATTCTTTTAACGTCATTATTAAAGAGTAACGACCCATAAAGCCAGTACTGCTTAATAAATTTTTATCAATCCACAGAGATATAGAACTGCAGACTGCTAAAATCAAAGCATCATTTTGTTTAAAGTAGCTTTCCCAGGCAATTTTTAATTTAGGCAGAAAAGTAGCGTCATCATGAGCCATCCAAGAGACCTCATCAAAGACAATGAGTACGCGGCCCACTTTAACTTGTTCGGCTAAGTGCCAAAATAAATCGCCCCAATCTTCTGTACTTAAACCGCGTAAGCCAAATTCACGGTGCAATTGACGTGCGAATTCTTCGCGTTGTTCTTTAGCGCTAATGCCTTTCTCGGGAGCTAAACCTGAGAAACTATGGATCCGACCTATACTTTTGCCAAATTCACTTAATAAGCGACTTTTACCAATGCGGCGACGACCTTTGAGAATAATGAGAGAGGCCTTTTTTTTAGATAAAAGAGTATTTAATTTAGCCAGCTCACGTTTTCGGCCAATAAAAGCAGTCATAGTTTCCTCGTCAAATTGATATTTTTGTAATTTGACGAGGATTATAGCAAGGCTTTGAGTCCTCGTCAAATTGATATTTTTGTAATTTGACGAGACTTTACAAGCCTATAAACTCCTCGTCAAATAGATGTTTTTATAATTTGGCGAGAAAGCTTTATGAGAATATAGCTGTAAAGAATTGATTTTTAAGTGTTTTTATAAGGGCGGACTATTGAGAAAGCTAAACTAGACTTATTTCAATTTTATTTTCATCACACGCGCTTTATCGCGCGCCCAATCTTTATCGCGCTCGCTGGCACGTTTATCGTGTTGCTTTTTGCCTTTAGCCAGCGCCAAATTCACTTTGACGCGATTTTTATACCAATGCAGATCTAGGGGAATTAAGGTATAACCTTGACGTTCGACGCGGCCAATTAACTTATTAAGTTCTTGACGATTCATCAATAGTTTACGCGTGCGATCAGGCACGGCTTTAACATGTGTGGAAATGGTGTTTAAAGGAGTAATATGTGTGCCAATTAAAAATGCTTCGCCTCTTTTAAGCAAAACATAGCTATCGACGAGTTGTACTTTACCCGCGCGTAAGCTTTTTACTTCCCAGCCTTCTAACACTAAGCCTGCTTCAAACCGCTCTTCAATGTGGTATTCATGCAAGGCTTTTTTATGTAAGGCTATGGTTGCATTTTGTTTTGCATTGTCATGAGCCATGATAGTAGTGCAACCCGTTGGATCGCCCTTAATTAGTATAAGAGCGATAGTATAGCATATTTTTGAATAAAGATAAGAGTATGTTAGAGAAGAGCTTGATAAGTAGTATGTATATGCGTTGGCCCAGGGGTTTTTGAAGGGCCTGCAGGATGGTAGAAGCTATAGACACTAGAAGATGGACCGATAAGATTACTATTCCTATTTTCTTGATCTCCATCACCGTGATTTTCTGCTGCCTCATCGCCACTTAATTCCACATCTATGTCATATTCTGCCTCATCGCCACTTAATTCCACATCTATGTCATATTCTGCCTC
>CBFGYT010000271.1:0-2573 GCA_965653065.1 uncultured bacterium
AATCCATTGTGCCTCATCCAAGATAATATAATAATAAGACAATTCCGCCAATAAAGCGGTGTTTATCTATAAGTTAATTACCCGTGGCTCGGTGGAAGAAAAAATAATTCATTTACAGCAGAAAAAACAAGCATTGTTAAATGATATTTTTGCCAATACCGTATCTAGCGGCGGTCATTTAGAGTTAACGGATTTGGAATATTTGTTGGCGCCGATGAAGGTGGAGAAATAGCTTCATATACCTCAATGATATCTTCATTTCTCAATACTTCTAACCACATACATAATAACATATATACTCTATTTAATAATAGAACCAGGTAATATATGTTATCTTAAGCAACATTCCTGAAGTTTTGTTAAACTTAATTTAATTTTGAATTAAGTTCTTGAATTGAGTTCTTCGATTGAACACAGATTTTTAATTTCCTCTCGATCTACCCCCTCTCCCGCGCTCGGAGCTTTGCTAGTATGAAAATGCTTTTCGCGGGAGAGGGTTGGGGAGAGGGCTAACATATGGCAATGTCTTTTATCTTCATTTTTCTTCCCTTCTAATTTTCCATAATTGTGCCAATGTTTTCCAGGTATGGGTACTTTATCTTTCAAATCTTCCACTAATAACTGCAATACAAGCACTATTTCTTCATTTAATTCACGAGTTTGTTTTGCCGCTTTATTAGTAAATTGTATATTCCATTTCATAAGTATATACCCTATTTAGGAATATTGCAGTTATTGCAATATTTATTAAAAAAATAGCGTATCTTGGTGATTGTTTATTCCATAATTCTACATTATATGTTAGAATAATCTTTTTAAACAAAATATTAAAATGAAGGTAATACGATGGCAAGCAATCCCCCACCCCTCCCTACGGTAGATAATCATCAAGAGACGTCTACAGCAAACGCCCCACAAGATACATCCATAACAAATATTCAAATCTTCCACTAATAACTGCAATACAAGCACTATTTCTTCATTTAATTCACGAGTTTGTTTTGCCGCTTTATTAGTAAATTGTATATTCCATTTCATAAGTATATACCCTATTTAGGAATATTGCAGTTATTGCAATATTTATTAAAAAAATAGCGTATCTTGGTGATTGTTTATTCCATAATTCTACATTATATGTTAGAATAATCTTTTTAAACAAAATATTAAAATGAAGGTAATACGATGGCAAGCAATCCCCCACCCCTCCCTACGGTAGATAATCATCAAGAGACGTCTACAGCAAACGCCCCACAAGATACATCCATAACAAATATTCTGCAGAATGCACAGCCAGAAAAACCGATTAAAATCGCTATTCTTGATTTAGATAACTGTCTTTTCGATCTTCGAACAGGCGATATTGCGGAAGGCATGAAAAAAATCTTAAAAGAAGGTGGCTATACACACTATGTTTTTTGTACTGCACGCAGTACACGCTATATTTTTCGGCCTCATTATGGTCATCGATCTTGGCTAGAAGCTCAAGTAAAGATTTCACAGAGCCTGGACTTCACTGTCGAAAATATTCAAGAAAAAGTAAAAGCTTTACTACCCGACTGTGAGTACTTAGGCACATCAACTCCGGATGATTTTTGTCCGCTAAGTGATGGATCGACATTAGGGTTTGGTCAAGGCTATGCGCGAGTGATGCAACCGTACGAAAAAGAATTAAAAATCTCCTCGATAGTTGAAAAAATAGAAACAACCTCGATTGTATCTAATACAGATACACTCAATGACTCAATGGAGAGTGATAAAGATACCATTAAAAAAGAAGTGTTTTTATCAAACTTTGATGAGTTACTAAAAAGAATGGAGAGCCAAGACATCCCTAGTCAAGATAATTTTTCTATACGTATTTACAATTATTTTGATATCTGCGAAGAAGGTAAAAGAGATGAATTCCTACAATATTATTTCAACACGAAAAACACTCAATTGTCTATGATAGCATCTATGATAGAAGAACGTTTTCCTGGCAAAGCAGTATTCGTTGACTTTTATGATGATGACGTAGAAAAAAACTTACACCCGGCAATAAAAGCACTAAACCTTAACACGATATCTCCTACAGGCATCATAAAAGAATTCAATTGTTGGTATTTCAATGCTTTTGCTCATGCTACGGATGGTAAAGCACCTGAAAAAAAGGGTTCTATAAGTACCAATACAACGCAAACAAGTTACACACTACAAAAACATGCGTTTCTAGAGGATTATTTTGATATAGTCCCGACTCTCGCAACTCAAAAAGAAAAATATTCATTAGCCTCTAATCCTAATGGAAGCTTCTCAATAAAATCAGCCACTCCTCAAGAAAATATGCAAGCGTCTCATGAATTAGATCCGAATCATCCCGATGCTTGTAAAATTATGTAATCATTACTGGATATACCCATTACACTTCGAAATGCGAACTTAAGTTATAATAGTGAGTAACCGTCATTGCGAGCGCAGCGTGGCAATCCAGTGAATAATCCGTAGATCTGTGGACTACTCCTGGATTGTAACAAAGCTTCGCTCCTCGCAATGACGTATTCTAACGATCGTGCTTAACTCAAGTTCGCATCTTC
>CBFGYT010000272.1:0-2570 GCA_965653065.1 uncultured bacterium
CGACGACGCGTGCGCGCAATAATGCTTGATGTTCCCATAGCCATGCTTGTTCAATTTGATATGTTTTAAAATGCAGAATATCACTGACTAACAGTCCTGCTTGCCCAGAAGGGCGCAATTGCGTATCTACTTTATATAAATAACCGCTGTATGTTTTTAATTCCAGCCAATATACAACACGACGTGCCCATTGATAGCTATATTCGGCGCGTTGCTGTTGCAAAGCCACCTCCAACTCTAATGCCGCTCCATTATCATATAAAAAGACAATATCTAAATCGGATTGAAACCCCATTTCTTTGCCGCCTAATTTCCCATAGGCAACGATCGCCCAAGGCGGCACCCGCAGATCCTCCATTCCCGATAAATTATATTTTACGATGACCCATCGCCATGCCAATCGCGCGACGACATTTAAGAATGCTTCAGCACATTGACTTAAACAAATACCCAAAGCATCGTCATCTAATTGAGACGTTAAATACGCTTTGGCTGCTTGCAGCGTATATTCATTTTTATGTTGTCGCAATATTTCTAATTGCGCTTCTGTATCTTCTTCGGGAGTAGCCAATAATGCCTGTTCTAATCTATTTTCTAATGCTTCTTTCTCTAAAGAAAGTAATGATAATCGCTGATCTAAAAGACTGTCCAATAAAATGGGATATTGCGATAACTGATCGCTCAACCAAACACTTTGCCCACAACATTGAATAAGATGTAATAAGGCATCACTATTTTCAATGAGTAAAGATAAATAAGTACTACGTCTTACAATAGCAGTAATGACTTGTAAAAACCGTTGTAAATAGATATCGGGGTTGTTTTGCTCAACAATAATAGCCAATACCAAGGGCATTAATTGATCGAGCCGCACTTGTGCTTCCTTTGATAAATGCGTGATGGGATGGCTGTTACGAAAAGTTTGCAACAATGTATCACATTGCTGCCAAGCATCGCTCTTTTCTTTTTTCGCTTGTGTTGCCCAGTCTGCTATAGCTGTTTGTGCATGCCATAATTTAGAAAAACTTCCATTTAATTCCTGCTGTGCCGAAGCCGTTTTAGGGGTATAAAATAATTGTGAAAACTGTTGATTGACTCGCTTTCGCACCGGCGCCAGCTCCGTTAAAAACGCTTGCCAATCGGTATACCCCATTATCCAGGCTAATCGCATCTTATCTAAATCATTATCCGGATAGGATTGCGTTTGCCTATCGGCTATCATCTGTATACTGTCTTCTATCGTTCTTAACACATCATAGTCTTGCTGTAATTGCAGCACTTCTGTTTTGGGTAACCAGGCTTCCATCGCTATTATTTTAATCGCTTGATAGAGATCAGGCGTTTGCAAACGTCGATCTTTACCTCCTTTTAATAGCTGAAAGGTCTGAATTATAAATTCAATTTCTCGCAACCCGCCGCGACCCCGTTTAATATCTTCTTCAGCGGATTCTTCATGCACTTGTTTATCAATCAAAACCTTTAATTTACGTAACGCATCTATGACAGAATAATCAACATAGCGACGATAGCTAAAACAATGAAGTAAAGTTCCCAGCATTTTTTTTTCAGCTTTAGAATTGCCATTTAGTATTCGGGCTTTAATCAACGCATACCGTTCCCATTCGCGGCCATGTTGCTGATAATATTGCTCCATGGCCGTATAAGACATGACTATCGGCCCACTCTGTCCAAATGGGCGTAATCTTAAATCAATACGAAATAAAAATCCTTCTTGCGTCACTTCGCTAATGACTTTCACCACTTGCTGTGCTAGCTTACAAAAATATTGATTTGCATCCCATTCTTTACGCGTATTTTGCCAATGCTGTGGTGTGAAATAAGTAAACATAATATCGATGTCAGAAGAAAAATTTAAATCTTGCCCCCCTAATTTCCCCAATGCCAATACATATAAAGTAGAAGGCGCATTTTCTTCATTCAATGCAATCCCATATAAATCATGATGTAACGCTGTTAAATAGCGGATAACTTCAGTTAATATCACTTCAGCAAATTCACTTAATATTTTAGCTAATTGTCGCGCTGGGTATAAGCCACTCACCCGTTGCCAAATTATGCGCACTAGCTCACGATGGCGTAACTGACGTAATTGCGACATCAATAGTTCTATGGTGGGATTTGTTGCTAGGATGGTTTGCACTTTTTTTAAATAATCACTGCGACTCGCCAGTTTATGAATGTCTTGACTGACAAATAAATCCATTAATAATTGCGGCTGTTGCAAACTCATCTGGGCAACATAATCGCTGTAACCCCATACAGACACTGCAGTTTGTTGAAAAAATGCATCCGTTTGTAATGAAGTACTTTCGGCTAATTGTGACCATTTAGCCGACAGTGCTGTTCCTTTCTCCTGCAGAGCAGAAGGTATCGTATTCATAATGACTGTCCAAATTTTAAACTGACCGTTTTTTGCTTAGAATCTGCTCGGAATAAGTAAAAACTCCAGTGCTGTCATCCCCCGCGCACGCGGGGATCCAGAAATAACCCACTATTTGTGCACTATTCACTGGATCCCCGCGTGCGCGGGGATGACATTCTTCATTTTT
>CBFGYT010000273.1:0-2558 GCA_965653065.1 uncultured bacterium
GCAAATGTCAGTGGAAATAGCGCAGCTTGTCTAGCACGCCCTGCCAGCAAATTGGCTTGATTGCGTTTTAGCTTGCGCGCACTACTTCCCGTCAATAAAAAAGTAAATCCTTTATCTTCGATTAACCGATGTACGTCATTTAACAGCTCTGGGATCCGTTGAACTTCATCGATCACCACTAAACCATGATAATCTTCTGCCACGATAATAGACTCTAACTCCCCGGGAGATGTAGTTAATCGCAAATAAAGCGTATTGTCCAATAGATTAATAATCTTGGTATTTTTAGAAAGTTGCATTTTTATTAGAGTAGATTTGCCAGTAGCTCGTGGGCCAAATAAAAAATATGACTTATTTTTCAATAGATTAGGTAAATTTAATAGTCTATGGAACATGTCTATTCTCTCGATTGATGATTTAAATATTAGCAGTACTATCCCAGTTTGTCAAGATAATCTGGGGTTCTACACCAGTTTATCATGACAAACTGGTGTTGCGGTATGGATTATCTGCAAAAAGCTCGCTTTTCTTTGTTTTTATAAATCATGGCTTGTGAATTTGGCCAAATAGACTAGTTTTCATAGGTATTTGGCCACAAATTTTTGATTTTTTGGACCAATTGCCACTATTTCTATAACGAATTGGCCCGAAGGAGCTGGCCTTGCTTTACTGGCAAGACATTATTTTGATGCGGTGATTATGTTGGATGATTTGATGGCGCTGTAGCGGCTACAGACAGTTTGCTGGTTATCGCAAACTGTCTATCGCGCTTTAATGGCTGTGTTGTTTTTAAATGCTAATGCACAAGAACACTTGGCGTTACATGCGGTAATTCTGCATCATCTTGTCTTGCTTCCACCGCACAAGGCTGAGGAGCAGGTCTACTGTGGTGCGCATCCGGCGCAGGCGCATGCAGAAACCCATGCCTATTCATTTCTTGTGTAGTATGATGCGGCATAAAGTAGTGCATTGCTTGACTAAATAACTTGATTGCAATATCTTGTATTGGTTTAGGCGGATCTTTTTCTGCCATCATCTCTATTAAACTCTTTTGCAATTCTTTCTTTACTTCCATCTTTTCTTGCTCAGAATAATTTTTGTTTGTCGATAAAACCATTGCATAAGACATCAAATAATCCAGAAATTGATCTTGCGTCAAATTCACATCCACCAGTGCTATTTGTGTAAGCTGAAAAACAATCTCATCCGTATCCAGCGATTTTTCAGGCCTGTTTGGATCGCGCATTGTCACTTTTATTTCTTTGTTAGTGTTAGTCCTAGTTGGATGTGCCGCAACAAATTGTAAGAATTGCTGTATAAATAACTCATCTTGTTCTTTTATCACAGCGATATTTGATTTTTGCGCAATATATTGCTCTGCTAACTTCGCTTCGCCACAGTCTTGTAAGAAACGCTCTGTTTCTTTTTCTGTTAAACTGATGCCATCTTGACGCGTCAAAACAGGAATAGCATTTTGCGATAAAATAGCGCGCACATAGCGAACAGCTAATTCTTTCTTTTTCTCATCATTTAAATTGGCATCTACTGAAACAAAGATTTCTTTAGACGTGCCAGCTCTAATAGCTGCTTCTAAGGTAATTTGTATCGCCATATAAATATCTTCATCAGAATGTCGCAGCACTTTTACACTTATACCATTCACTTCAGTGGTATCTGCTGTATTTTCTATGTGCGTAGGCGATATAATAAATACTCTCTTATTATTATGTTTGACTTCGACTCGATCATTAGGCTTAAAATCTGCTGGTACGCTATTTTGCTCTTCAAAGTCATTTTCACTTTCTTTTTGACGAATATAAGTCGCTTCCCATCCTAAAAATTCAGGCTTTCTGATTACCTCTGATAGCTCTTGAAATACAGCCACTTTTTCAACTACCGCTTGAGCAAACTCATGAAAAGGAACTTTAGCTGCAAAATTCATAGAATCAAAATCTTCTAATTCAATACTTTCATTTCGTTCTGGTGTACGTAAGACTGAACGTTTCATGTCTCGCGGTGGGTGCATTACTGCACTCTCTGAAGCCCTCATTGCTTCATTACATTGTAATGCGGCTCTTTCAGTACATTCACGAATGGTTTGCGTGCCATCAACTATTTTTTTTCCATTTGACAACTTCCATCTACTATCAATTTTTTGTGAAATATCACGCCACATTAATCCACGCTCGTTTGTAATCATTTTATTCATAGAAGTAAGCAATGTATGCTGGGCTATGCTTGCTCCTGGCGACATCATGTTATTTTGGCGAGAATATTGTTCTATTTTTTCATATGGTATTGAATCTTTAAATACTTCTATCGCCAAATTATCTTGACGAAGAAAATAGCGCGCTGCTGTTTCAAAGAATTCTACAATTCCCGCATCGACACCAGTATCTTCTTCTATAGCTGATTTTTTGGCTAACCTATCAGCAAATAACTTAAGTAGCTTGCCTCTATTTGGTCCCATCTGTTGAATTAGTTGTGTAAATGGATCTATTGCATTATTATTTTGCTCTATTCCTGCCGCAACAAAAAGTTCAGAATATAGCTTTTGT
>CBFGYT010000274.1:0-2556 GCA_965653065.1 uncultured bacterium
CGCGATATAATACAGCAAATTGAATAAATTGTACGGACAAACGGCTAGCGTCTAATCCCAAAGCGGTCAACACGCCTTGAATACGTGGCGTATAGCCATGATGATCGGCACCTAGAATATCAATGATGCGATCTGCTTTTTCGAATTTCAATGCATGATATGCGACATCGGAAGCAAAATAAGTCGATTCGCCATTTTTTCGTATTAATACGCGATCTTTTTCATCACCAAAATCGGAAGCGCGAAACCATAAGTTACCGTCTTTCTCATAAGTATGCGCTAATGTTTTTAGACGGTCGATCCCTTTTTGCAATAATCCTTGGGTCATTAATTGTTTTTCCGAAAACCAATGTTCGAAATGAACACCGAATTCCGTTAAATCATCGCGGATATCAGTTAACACTTCAGTTAATGCTAGATTAAATACAATGTCATAATTTTCTTGATTTAAGCATTGTTTCATAGCAACGATCAAATCATCTACGTGTTTTTCTTTGTCGCCCCCTGGCGTGCCTTCATCTGGAGTGATAGTAAGCCACCAAGTATTGCAAGCTCGATGTAATTTATCTTGTTGTAAAGTTTTTAATTTTTCAGCGATCGCGACGACATAGTCTCCGCGATATGCATTTTGTGGGAATACTAATTGTTCGCCACATAATTCTAAATAACGTAACCATACGCTTAACGCCAAAATATTCATTTGTCGGCCAGCATCATTGACATAATATTCGCGATGCACTTGATAGCCTTGGCTGGTTAACAGGTTGCCCAGCGCATCGCCATAAGCAGCGCCACGACCGTGCCCAACATGCAATGGTCCTGTGGGATTCGCTGATACAAATTCTAAATAAACGGATTGACCTTTTCCTAATGCACTGTCGCCATAGCGTTGCTTTTCTTTGAGAATCTTTGGTATCACTGCCAAAAAGCCCGCAGTCTTAACAAAAAAGTTAATAAAGCCAGGACCGGCTATGTCAACTTGACTAATGTTAGGATGAGAGGGCAGTGCTTGAATAATACGATTGGCTAATTCACGTGGCGATTGTTGTAATGGTTTGGCTAACAATAATGCGATGTTACAAGCAAAATCACCGAATTTTTTATCGCGCGTGCGTTCAATTTGAATAGTATAAGGAATGTCCTTAGAGAAGACTCCTTGCTGTTGCAGCGTTTGTAACGCTTGTTCTATTAAGGTATTAATTTCTTGTTTCATGTAGTAATAACCAAATTTTTAAGATATATAGTCCCCGCAATGACGGTCACTAACTGTCATAACTTAACTTCGTATTTTGAAAATCAAACATCTCATACCCTCAAATTATACCTATTTCCAATCGGATTGTCAGTAGGAAGACTTGTAGTCGCTTAAATTATTTGCTAATCTTCAAAGAATAATAAATGTACTTATAGGATGATAAAGATGTCTTCACCACAAGCCTCACAGGAAGAGCCCTTATTTCCTTCTTCTGCTATTGTGCCGGAAATGACCTTCAAATCGTTGGTCGTGGCCGTTTTTTTAACTATCATTTTAGCTGCTGCGAATGCCTTTTTAGCACTTAAAGTCGGTTTGACTATTTCTGCTTCTATTCCAGCAGCGGTTCTTTCTATGGGGATTTTACATCTTTTTAAACAGTCTAATGCGTTGGAAAGTAATTTAGTGCAAACGTCTGCTTCGGCCGGAGAAGCTTTGGCCTCGGGGATGGTTTACTCTTTACCCGCATTGATTATCATGCATTATTGGTTAGGATTTCATTATTGGACAACGATGGTCATAGCCTTATTAGGCGGAATTTTAGGCGTATTATTCACTGTTCCTGTGCGTAAAGTATTATTGAATGAGCCAAGCCTCCATTTTCCAGAAGGCACCGCGATAGGTAATATTTTAAAAGTCAATGCATCTAAAAACGTAGGATTAAAAGATCTACTCATAGGCGGTGCTTGGGGTGGCGTTATTTCATTATGCCAGACAGGGTTTAAAGTATTAGGCGATACGCTACAAGCGTGGTGGATCCGCGGTCATATCGCTTTTGGCTTCGCTTGTGGGTTTTCGCCGGCATTAATTGGCGCAGGATATATTATAGGGCCTAACGTTGCTATCGCTATTTTAACAGGGGTGATATTGGGATGGGTGATAGGGGTTCCTGTATTATGTTTATTCTACGGCATTCCTCATGGCGTAGTACACGCCAGTCAAGTGGCGTTAAGTTTGTGGCAAACGCAGATCCGCTACATTGGTGTTGGCGCCATGATGATAGGGGGAATCAATGCCATCATAGGATTGATAAAACCAATTTATATTGGCATCAAATCTTCAATGACATCGATGAATAAATTGCAGGAACAAGGATTGAAAAGTATCCCGAGAATAGAACGCGATATCCCTATCATGATAGTGATTTGTGTTGTGGCAATATTGGTAATTCCGACTTATCTATTATTGAGCCATTTTGGCGTTACTGCAGATTTACCGATTTCTTTAAATAGTAGTCGAGCGATGACTTTTCTCAGTGTTATTTTTGCTATTCTTTCTGGATTTTTCTTTTCAGCTATCTGCGC
>CBFGYT010000275.1:0-2552 GCA_965653065.1 uncultured bacterium
ATATTAGACAGCGCATATTTAGTATGATATAATACGCTTTATTTATGACAAGTAGTCAGGAGAGAATCTATGTTTCTTCAGAGCCAGGATTTGTTGGATGAAGATCGCGCCGCAGTTATGCAATGTACTGTCGATACGATGCCTCTTTTTATTGCCGTTAAAAATGAAGAGTCCCAATATTTATTAGGCAATACACACTTTGCTAAATTAGCTGGTTTCTCCAATACTGCAGAAATAAAGAAATGTTATGATCATGAAATGCGCTGTAAGGCAAAAGCTTCGGCAGCATTATTTATCAATGAAGATAAACAAACTATGAGGCAAAATAAGCCCGTTGCTATTTTGACTTGTGGTGTTTATGCAGATAATAAAACTTATTTGTTGTATGGTAAAAAATATTCTATAGCACATCAAGATGGCAGTCCCTTAGGTATGGGGTTTTGCTTTCAAGATGTGACGCATAGTCCCCTAATTAATTTAGCACCCTTATTGTCATTAACGGCAACGCCTCATAGAGATCGCCAATTAGGTGAACAGTTCAGTTATATTTTAGCCGAGTCTATTCCAGAATATGGATTAACAATGCGGCAAATGGAATGTCTATTTTATTTTATGCGCGGCAAATCAGCCAATGAAATTGCTGTCATTTTAAGTCTGAGTAAGCGTACAGTGGAGACTCATCTTGAGTTTATCAAGCAAAAGTTAAATTGTCAGACTAAATCGCAATTGATTGAAAAAGCATTGAGCGTTGGTTTGTTAAATTATATTCCGCGAAGTTTACTGCGGTTTGAAGACAATGAAGTCTGCATGTAAATAAAAGAACATATATGTGAATCTAAAGTCGAAACGTGAGATAAGCGAGATCTACGCCCTCTCCCGCCAAGGAGTTTTGCTATTATAATGATACCATCTTGCGGGAGAGGGGGTAGATCGAGGTGAAATTAAGGATCTGTGCTTAATCTAAGATTAAATGATATTTAGCACACAACAAAAATCTCGCATTTTGACTGGCGAGCAGTATAAACTAACCGCACTTTTTTTGAAGCATATTGCAACTAGAAAGTTATGTAAGGAACCCATTAAACCATGAAATACTTAATGAGCATAATACTGCTGGGTACGTTTTTAACTATACAAGCAGAATCCATCTCACAAAACAATTACGCTCCTGGCTATATACAATTGGCCAGTAACATCCAATCGGGAAAAAACAATCCATTAGATTACACGATCATTCAAGACAATACAAAAAAAGTAACGCAAGATACTAATGATAAAATTATTCAATTCTACAAGGTTAAATCTAATGACAAAGTAAGGGACGCTTTGAATTTTCTGCAACAAAAGAATATTTCTTATTTTACAACAGGGGCGATGGGTGAAGGCGATTGTGATGGCAAAATGCCATGTCTTCATATTCAGCAAGATCCATTGTATCGGTTAGATGGTATGGATTGTGTGACGTCAGTGCAATTCTTTTTGGCGGTATTAAATTCTGATGATTTAGAAGATTTCAAAAAAAATTATATTCGTATGAGTTATGGCGCTGCCAAAGCCGTATCTTTCTCTTCAAAAGAACAGACCGTTTCTTATTTGAATAGAAATAATTTTACCAGTGTGGATTTTAACAGAGTCAATGAACGCAATGGGTTTTTGAGCGATGTAACAGCAACAGGCGAATTTAAAAATAAAGTAAAATATATAAAGCGAACAATTGATCATGCAGAGTGGTTTTCTTACCAAAGTAGCCCTGCTACAATCGCCGCTCATGTGAGGATACTGCCTCAAAATATTATTTATGCCAATACAATCACAAAGATATTCAGAGATAACTATGCTAAAGGATTTCCTAAAGAAACGATAAAATTGAGTTATATCCCAAAGTCGGTTTTTGTCAATAAGGAAAATAATACGTATAACGCCAATGAGGCCATTATTGAGAAATTGCCTACGCCCTCTATTGTTGAGTCTGTCGCCGATGATAACAAGTGGTCAGTTCAAGGAACTCCTATTTATAAACTCATTGGCTCGCATATTTTAATTTCACACATGGGAATTTTATACCGTCAGCATTTTCATCAAGGGCAAGTGATTTATCAAAAAATTCATTGTGATAAAGCAGATGGAGTAAAAACGTGTACGGTAATGCCTGTGTCTTGTCAAGAGAAAGCTTGTACACGAGTGATGTTCCTAGCGGCGAGTAATGTTTATCCACGGGGATATCTTTATTCTTACAACGCGAAGAATCACACTTATGCTTGCAGCGATGCACTACATATCCCTAAAGGATATAAGACTTTATCTACACTCGCACAACAACCATTGACTTGTAATCGTGTTTTAGCAATGCCGTTTGGAGATTATTTAACGATGCAACAATATGGTTATGTGAATGTGAATAATCCAGCGTTATTAGGGATCCATGTGGAAAAAATAAATCTTACCTATTGAAAAGAAATGCTACAGTTCGTCCTTCAAAAAGAAAAGTTGTATTATGATACTCGCAATGACGTCTGTTAAGTTCACATTTCGAAAAACAATTAATATATGCG
>CBFGYT010000276.1:0-2540 GCA_965653065.1 uncultured bacterium
AGTAGAACAATTACAACAAAAGCCTTCCATCCGTGGATTACATCGATTGATTAAACTGCAACAAGCGCAAGTCGCTGCAGAAGGCAGTGAGCAGAAAAATTTAGCATTACTGCAAAATCTAACAGAAGCATTATTAAAAGACAAACCTATTTATCGTTGTGTGCAATGTGGCTATGCCAGTCGGATCTTAAGTTGGTATTGTCCAAGTTGTAAGAACTGGAGTACGATAAAACCCATTATGGGGATTGAAGGAGAGTGAAATAATGAAGTCGAAAATTTCGACTTCATTGTTTTTCATTCACCAAAGGCTAATTCTATTAAGCAGAGCCTCTGCCCCAGAAGTTTTGTTGCCACGGCTAGATCAAGATGTTGAGTAGCTATCATCATTTCATCTTGGATCGAGTTCTTGGTTGGATTGAGTTCTTGGATTGAGCGCAGATTTTAAATTTCACCTCGATCAGCCCCCTCTCCCGCGCTAGGAGTTTTGTTAGTGTTATGATGTTTTTCGCGGGAGAGGGTTGGGGAGAGGGCTGACGAAAGGAATATTTTATTATTGCTTGGATTGACTATTCCCACAAAACAGTATAGATTTAACTTTCTTATTACCAGGGGTGCTGATTAAGTAGGATAATACTTAAATTGGCTGAGAAAAACCCTTAAGACCTGCTCAAGTTAATGCTTGCGAAGGGAGTGTAAAACAAAAAAGATTCTATTCAAGATCTGCTTTGTATTGATACCTCTCTTCCACTGTGGAAGGAGAACATATGTCTAGTCCTGTTTGGCAATTGATGCTGATTACTCAGTTATCGCATGTCCATTTATCAGAATACTTAAATTTTATTTCTCACTGCAGTCAAGCAGGAATTACCGCAGTACAATTGCGTGAAAAAGATTTATCTTACTCAGATCTATTATATTTTGGACGATGTTTAAAATCAGTATTGGATCCTTTGCATATCCCTTTAATTGTCAATGATGATATTCAGCTTTGTCTAGAATTAAATGCCGCAGGAGTACACTTGGGACAACAAGATGGGGATATAGTGGCTGCGAGAAGACAATTGGGTCCTGATAAAATAATAGGATTAACAATCAATACATTAAGCCAATTAGAACAAGCAAACGAATTGCCTATTGATTATGTGGGCATCGGTGCGATTTTTCCAACAAAAAATAAATTAAATGTCGAAACTATTTGGGAAATCTCAGGATTAAAACAGGCAGTGACTAGATCGCGGCACCCTGTTGTTGCGATTGGTGGAATTGATGATAAGAATGTCTCTAATGTGATGGCAGCAGGTGCCGCAGGGATTGCTGCGATTGGGGCTTTTCACAATACGATGCAACCCAGAAAGATGACGCAGAAACTTAAATTGATTATGGAGTCTATTTAAAGAGTCGCCTGTTATGTTTCAAACACGCCGTGAATACGTCCCTGTAGGCTAGTGCTGCATCCATGCTAACCATTCCTAAGCGACCCTGGATACCTGGAAGTGGTACATTCGTATATTCTTTTAATACTGTACAAGAAAAGTTTGTGAGAATATCTGAGTTGGTAATATCAACTTGAGAATCAAGAGGAAAATATGATAGAAAAAATAGAAAGCGCACTGCAGTTGTTACGCACAAAGAAACCAGTTATCTTGAATATAACAAATTATGTGACTATGGAGTTTGTAGCCAATTGCTTGTTAGCATTAGGTGCCGCGCCTATTATGAGTGTAGAGCCTAAAGAATTGACTGAATTAGTTGAGTTATGTAATGCAATTTATCTCAATATAGGTACTCTAGATGAAGCCTTTATTGCACGATTGCCTGGAATTATTCACTTAGCGCAAGAGTATCATAAGCCAATTATATTGGATCCCGTGGGTGCGGGTGCGACGAAACTTAGGACTACCGTAGCACAAGAACTGATGACGCATGCCGCGATTATCCGCGGCAATGCCAGTGAAGTGTTAGCATTAAATGGCGATTCCATGAAAACGCATGGCGTAGACTCTATTCATACATCAGAAGAAGCGGCACATGCTGCAATAGCATTAGCACGAAAGTATCATAATACCGTCGTTATTAGCGGTGAAACAGATTTTATGACCAATGGAAGTCAACACATAGAATTCACTTATGGATCACCGCTGATGCCTTTAGTGACGGGTATGGGATGTGCCTTAACGGCTGTGATTGCCGCTTTTCATGCTGTAATAGATAACCCCTATGAGGCGAGTATCATAGGCAGTTGTTATTTTTCTTTATGTGGGGAATTAGCGGAGAAACAAGCAAAGCATCCGGGGATATTTCGTATGCATTTTATAGATTGTTTGCATGCTGCAGATTTTGAAAAGATGAGGAGTATAGTATGTTAAATGAAAAAACCATTATTCAATCCTTGCAACCTTTTTCGCAAGGATTTATTGGTGATGATGCGGCGGTGTTACCGCCATTGAATCAAGAACAATATGTTATTACTAAAGATTTATTAGTAGAAGATATTCATTTTCGTAAATGCTATTTTACGCCACAAGAATTAGCGCGTAAAG
>CBFGYT010000277.1:0-2539 GCA_965653065.1 uncultured bacterium
ATTGGGTGGGCTCTTTAGAAAACCGTGTCTTATTACAAGATGAGTATGAATGCTATTTTATTCTGGCCAATTTGCATGCATTCACTACGCGCGCTGACAAACCAGGCGAAATTCGCCAAAATACGCTGGATATAGCCATCGATTTTCTGTGTTCAGGCATTGATCCTAACAAAAGTACTATCTTTATTCAGTCCGATATTCCAGCCATTTCCGAGTTAACTTTCATTTTTAGCATGTTACTGCCCTTCCCACGGGTCATGCGTAACCCAACGATCAAAGATGAAATTCGTGATAAAGGTTTAGGCGATAATTATTCTTTTGGCTTTTTGTTATATCCCGTCGGCCAAGTCGCCGATATCTTAGCCTTTAGACCGGCGTTAGTTCCTGTGGGTGAAGACCAAGTGCCGCATTTGGAAATGACGCGCGAAGTCGCCAGACGCTTTAATCAACTCTATTGCGGCGTCGATCCGCATGCAGAAGATAAAGACCAATTATCACTGGGCGGCTTATTTCCTATCATTGATCCTAAATTAGGCCGCGTGAAACGTTTAGTGGGCACCGGTGGCCCAGCGGACAATGGCCAGTTATTGAAAATGAGTAAATCACTCAACAATAGTATTTTGTTAACTGAAGACGCTGATAGTATTAAGCGTAAAGTCATGGCCATGTATACCGATCCTAAACGCTTAAAAGCAACCGATCCCGGTAGTCTTGAAAACAACCCGTTGTGGATTTTTCATGATACCTTTAATCCTGATAAAGCATGGGTGGCCGATGCCAAAGCACGCTATCAAGCTGGACAAATTGGCGATGTAGAATGCAAAAAGCGTTTGATTGAAGTGTTAGTTGCATGGATAGAGCCTATGCATCAAAAGCGTTTAGAGTTGGAAAATAATTTAGATTATGTGTTGGCTGTATTAAAAAAAGGGGCCGAAAAAGCCAATCGTATTGCGGATGAAACTCTAAGATTAACGAAAGAAGCGATTAAGCAGATATATTAACAATGGATGCGAATGACCATCCGTAACAGTCACTCTCCCCAACCCTCTCCCGCGAAAGGCATCGTCATATTAGCAAAGCGCCTAGCGCGGGAGAGGGGGCTGATCGAGGTGAAATTAAAAACCTGTGCTCAATTTAAGATTAAATGATGTTCAACAAAAACTTCAGAGATTAAGCAGTGGAGGCTAATATTTAGAGTAATGCCTTTCTCAATTCAAGATTAAATATTGCAAACCACCTTCTTTCATTACAATACCGTCATGTTACGGCAAGTATCTCTAACTTATTGAAAAATATGGAGAATTATAAAAACGACAAAACAGCCCGCTGTTTATTTTATCTATCATTTATGCTATTATATGGCCACTCAAACTATGCTAGGTACCTGGAGATGACCAAACCCGCCAATTTATTGTATGGAGTGGATGATAAATTACCCCCTATACCCTTATTTTTATATGGTTTACAAATGGCATCTTGTGCGGCAAGTTCTTTAATTATGCCTGTCATTATTGCTCATGCGGCGGGCGCTTCGAATTCAGTCGCTTTAAGTTTAGTGGCAGTTTCCATGTTGGCTTGGGCTTTGGGTGCTGTCATTCAAGCCTACCCTAAATTGGGCTCGGGCTACTTAGCTTACCCTAATAATTCTGGCGCTTATTTAGCCCCTTCTATTGTCGCCGCACATCAAGGCGGCTTGGCTTTAGTCGCTGGCATGACGATGTTTGGTGGTTTATGTCATGCCGCATTAGCACGTATTTTACAGTATATACGCCGCTGGGTCCCGCCCGAAATTGGTGCTGTTGTATTACTGTTGATCGGCATCCAACTGGCAGACATGGGACTCAATGAAATATTTGCGCAAACCGGGCCCGATCCTATGCCTGGCGCCACCTCACAATGTGTAGGCTTATTTACATTAGCGATTATGCTGATATGTACACTAGGCTTTAAAAAAACCTTAGGCCGCTATTGTGTATTAATTGGAATTGCTGTCGGCTATTTGTTGATCGCTTGCTTAGGCTATTCCAGCGAGAGTTTAAAATTAAGTTTATTCACGGATGCCGCTTGGTTTGGGATCCCACGATTTGCTGCCTCTGGTTATAACATTCATGCCTCTTTAATGGTGCCTTTTTTCATGGCGGGATTAATTTCCGCAGTAAAATCATCCAGTCTTATTATCGCCGCACAAAAATCCAATGATGCCAATTGGCGCAAAGCCGATATGGACAATGTTGCTAAAGGCAATACCATCGATGGCATAGGCTCTTTTATTTCTGGGTTCTTTGGCTCCATGGGGCAAAACATTTCTTCCAGTAGTATTGGTGTGCCGGTACAAACCGGTGTGACTTGCCGCAGCATTGCGTATAGCTTTGCCGTCATTCTAGTTGTATTAGCATTTTGTCCTAAATTTATTGCTATTTTTCTCGCTATTCCCGATAGTATTATTGGTGCCATGTTGTTATTCACGGGCGTAACCGTGCTCATGAGTGGCTTACAAATGCTAACGCTAAAAGATCTAACCAATCGCATGTCTTTTTTA
>CBFGYT010000278.1:0-2538 GCA_965653065.1 uncultured bacterium
CGCATTGTATACACCGAATCAAGGATATTATTGTCGCTCGCAATTACCCATTGGTCGACAAGGTGATTTTGTCACAGCACCTGAGATCTCGCCTTTATTTAGTTATTGTGTCGCCAAGCAAAGCCTGGAAGTATTAAAACAATTAGGCAATGGTGCTATTTTAGAGTTTGGCGCGGGATTAGGGACACTAGCTTGTGATGTATTGCTCTATTTAGAAAAAGAAAATGCGCTACCAAAGCAATATCTCATATTAGAGCTAAGCGCTCCCTTAAAAGCAATGCAACAACAGACGATACAAAAGCGGTGTCCACATTTACTTTCCGCTGTAAAATGGTTAGAACAATTACCCGATAATTTCATAGGAGTTATTATTGCTAATGAAGTACTGGATGCTATGCCGGTAGAAATTATTCGTTTATCTGACGTTCAGCGTGAACAAGCTTGTGTGGCTTATGACAATAATCAATTTCATTGGCAGTATCACTCTATTACTAACGAGGATCTGCTCACACAAGCAAACAGAATTGCAGATCTCTTACCTTCTGACATTTTAAAAAAAGGATATGTCACAGAAATCAATCGCTATATCACCCCTTGGATTAATAGTTTATATGAGATACTGTATCAAGGCGTTGTATTACTGATTGATTATGGTTTTTTGCAACAAGAGTATTATCATCCCGATCGCAATCAAGGCACTTTGATGTGTCATTATCAACATCATGCACATCCTAATCCTTTAACGCATGTAGGAGAACAAGATATTACCGCACATGTTGATTTCAGTCATGTCATTGACACTGCTGAAAAAGCCGGATTTACCATTAGAGGATTTTCGCCACAAGCTCATTTTTTATTATCGCTTGGGTTGTTAGAGATGGTCAATACGAATAACACCTTACAACAATATGAATATGCACAACAA
This sequence comes from uncultured bacterium, assembly GCA_965653065.1. Taxonomy (GTDB): domain Bacteria; phylum Pseudomonadota; class Gammaproteobacteria; order UBA1113; family UBA1113; genus VFKP01. The sequence continues at coordinate 926 of CBFGYT010000278.1, forward strand.
ATTAAATATCTAACATTACCCAGTGAAATGGGGCAATTATTTAAAGTGCTGGCTTTATCGAAAAATTATGATCCATCTTTAAGTGGATTTAATCAACTATATATCAACCGTACTTGAAAATGTCAGATTATGCATGATAGTTAGCAACCGTCATTGCGAGCTTGCGAAGTAATCCAGGAGAACAATCGACAATCATACGACTTATCTCCTGGATTACTTCGCAAGCTCGCAATGACGACTTTCATGTTCCGCGTTAAATCTCACATTTCGAATGTGAAATAGATATAGCTTCATTTGCATTCACCCTTCTTCTATGTTACCCTGGTTTTCTAAATAATTAATAGGGAGCTATTTTACACTATTTAATTGATTATGATTTGTTTTGAAAATGTTTATAAAATCTATGATGGGCAGAAACAGCCCGTTGTCAATAATGTGTCATTTGTCGCGAATCAAGGTGAAATTTTAATTTTACTGGGTTCTTCTGGATCAGGCAAAACAACACTGTTAAAAATGGTCAATCGTTTAATTGAGCCTTCCAGTGGTTGCGTTACTCTAAATGAGCAAGATGTGGCTAGCTTCGATGTTATTGAATTGCGCCGTCAAATTGGTTATGTGTTACAAAATATCGGCTTATTCCCACATATGACGATAGAAGAAAATATTACTTTAATCTTACGCTTACAAAAAAACAGCAAAAAAGCACGTAAAAAACGCGCCGATGAGTTATTAGAGTTAATTGGCTTAAATCCAAAAATATTTGCCAAGCGATTTCCTGATGAATTATCTGGCGGTCAGCAACAACGTGTTGGTGTTGCCAGAGCACTGGCAGCAAATCCAGAGTATTTATTAATGGACGAACCATTTGGCGCATTAGATCCCATCATTCGCGATGAATTACAAACAGAATTATTACATATCAATCAGACTCTCAATAAAACTATTTTATTCGTCACACACGATATCAACGAAGCCTTACGTTTAGGCAATCAGATTGCCATCCTACATAAAGGAAAGCTCGCGCAAATTGGCACGGGAGAAACATTATTAAATGATCCAGCCAACGATTTTGTGAAAAACTTTATGGCAACAGCTACCACACAATTTAATCACACAGAGGAAGCTGATGATAACTGATTCTTCTTTTATACAATTTATCATTCAACAATGGCCATCGTTATTACAAAAAACATGGCAACAAATTTATTTAGTGGCTCTCGCCACTTTCTTTGCTATCTTAATCGGCATTCCTTTTGCAATTTTAGCGCACTATTATAAGCGATTAAGAACCATTATTTTATCTATTACCAACATCGTACAAACTATTCCCAGCTTAGCGCTATTAGCTTTTCTATTACCGATTTTCGGCATAGGCGCAAAACCCGCTATTATCGCTATGGCTTTATATGGTTTATTGCCTATCGTGCGTGCCACACTGACGGGCATAGAATCGGTATCACCACAACTATTAGAAGCAGCTACCGCTATGGGGCTAACTCGTTTTCAAACATTATCTTTATTAGAACTCCCTTTAGCTATCCCTAATATCATTTCTGGCATTAAAACTTCTGCAGTAATCAGTGTTGGCGTTGCGACATTAGCTGCTTTTATTG
>CBFGYT010000279.1:0-2530 GCA_965653065.1 uncultured bacterium
GATTTAAGCGAAGTTGATCCTAAATTAATTGAGACGTACAATAAATTAGGCATTCCTTTAAAAGAGCAAGAATGGTTAGCCGGCGTTGCAGTCGACGCCGTATTTGACAGTGTTTCGGTTGCCACCACGTTCAAAGATAAGTTAAGTGAATTAGGCATCATCTTTTGTTCTTTTTCCGATGCGGTACAACACTATCCTGAATTAGTACAACAGTATTTAGGGAGCGTCGTACCTTATACTGATAATTTCTATGCAGCCTTGAATGCGGCCGTATTTAGCGATGGCTCTTTTGTGTATGTGCCTAAAGGCGTGCGTTGCCCTATGGAGTTATCGACTTATTTTCGCATCAATGCCAAATCTACCGGACAATTCGAACGCACTTTAATCATTGCCGATGAAGGCGCTTATGTCAGCTATTTAGAAGGCTGCACTGCGCCACAACGCGATGAAAATCAATTGCACGCTGCGGTGGTTGAGCTCGTTGCGTTAGACAAAGCACAAATTAAATATTCCACGGTACAAAATTGGTATCCCGGTGATGAAAATGGCAATGGTGGCATTTATAATTTTGTCACCAAACGCGGTGATTGTCGCGGCCACCATTCAAAAATCAGTTGGACACAAGTAGAAACGGGATCTGCCATTACTTGGAAATATCCTAGTGTATTATTGCGTGGTGATTACAGTGTCGGCGAATTTTATTCCGTGGCTTTAACCAATCATCATCAACAAGCCGACACCGGCACTAAAATGGTGCATATTGGCAAACACACCAAAAGCACGATTATTGCCAAAGGCATTTCAGCAGGCCACGCACAAAATACCTATCGCGGTTTGGTGAAAGTATTGGCCAATGCCGACGACGCACGCAATTATACACAATGCGATTCTTTACTCATGGGCAATCATTGTGGCGCACATACATTTCCGCACATTGAAAGTAAAAATAGCCGCGCACGCATTGAGCATGAAGCATCGACGTCTAAGATCAGTGAAGATCAATTATTTTATTTGGCACAACGCGGTATTGATACTGAAAATGCGGTATCGATGATCGTCAATGGCTTTTGTAAAGAAGTGATGAAAACGTTGCCGATGGAATTTGCTGTCGAAGCACGTAAATTATTAGGGTTAAGTTTAGAAGGGTCTATAGGTTAGGAGTAGAACATGTTAATTATTAAAAATCTACATGCAGAAATTGAAGATAAAGAAATTTTAAAAGGCATTCACTTAACGGTTAAGCCTGGAGAAGTGCATGCGATTATGGGCCCGAATGGCTCGGGGAAAAGTACTCTCGCCAATGTGTTAGCGGGGGCGCGAAGATTACTCTGTTACCAAAGGAACTATACACTATCAAAATGAAGATTTAATTCCATTGGCTGCGGACGAACGCGCACGCTTAGGACTCTTTATGAGTTTTCAGTACCCCGTAGAAATCCCTGGCGTGTCGAATCTTTATTTATTAAAATCGGCATTGAATGCCAAACGCAAACAACAAGGACTAGAAGAAATTGATGCGATGGACTTTTTAACCATTGTGCGCGAGAAAATGAAATTATTACAAATGGATGACAGTTATTTATATCGCGATGTCAACAGTGGTTTTTCTGGCGGCGAAAAGAAACGTAATGAAATTTTACAACTCTTATTATTAGAACCTAAATTATGTATTTTAGATGAAACCGATTCGGGTTTAGATATTGACGCTTTGCGTATTGTCGCAAAAGGAATTAATCTTATTCGCAGTCAAGAGCGTAGCATTGTGTTAATCACCCATTATCAACGATTGCTCGATTATATTAAACCTGACTTTGTGCATATCCTTTCTAATGGCAAAATCGTTGCTGAAGGCGACAGCCAGTTAGCCATTACTTTAGAACATGAAGGCTATGAACCTTTTTTACAAAAAACTGAGAAGGCACATCATGAATGAGACAATGATAACTCAACCGTTATTTGAGACTATTCAGCAACAGCAAAAACTACCTGGCTGGAAAGACTCACTACGACAAACCGCTTGGCAAGCGTGGCAAGGATTATCTGTACCGACTATCAAAGAAGAAATATGGAAATACACTTCTTTATCTCGTTGGCAAAAATTAAATTTTTCTCAACCTTCTGTCATAGAAGCTTCTTTTAATTTACAAGATATCCCCATGTCGATGAAAGGGTCGCGTTTTTGTTTTGTCGATGGCGTATTCAATACCACTTTATCGTCTCCCCTTCAAGAAAGTCATTATCTATTATCACAGCGCGATTGGCCAAATATTCCAAGCGATAAGCAATGGCCTATTTCTTATTTTGAAAGATTGAATGCCGCTTTATTATATGATGGCCTCTATCTCGATATTACGGAACAACCGACACAACCTATCTATTTGGTGATGATAGCCAAAAACACGGCAGGCTTGGAACAATATCATTTGCGTCACCATATTCGCGTACGAAAAAATATACGCTGTGAATTGGTCATTATAGATTGGTCTACAGAAGACGCCACTTCTTTTAGCACTCAATTTATGACTATGGA
>CBFGYT010000280.1:0-2522 GCA_965653065.1 uncultured bacterium
TCTACTAGCTCTTTTTGGAGTGCTTCTTCAGTTTCTTCTAAGCAAAAATCACTTTCTATTGATACTGCTCATTATCGCTTAGTTAAAGCAGGGTAAAATTATTGTATCCATCGCCTAGCATTAGCACAGATTCTTAATTTCACTTCGATCTACCCCTTCTCCCGCACTAGGCGCTTTGCTGGTATAACGACGCTTTTTACGGGGGGCAGATCGCGGCGCAATTAAACGCTTGTGCTCAATTCAAGATTAAATGACGGTCAACGAAACTTCAGGGACGTTGCCTAGCTGAGAATGATGTGTAATATATCACACGCACTACACTACTTTCTGCGTCAACACCTTCTTCACCGCTTGTTGCCATCCTTGATATAATTTATCGCGCTTTGCATCATTCATTTTAGAATGATACACGGTATCGGCATGCCATAGACTGGCAATTTCTGCAAACGACTCATATACGCCGATTTGCAATCCTGCTAAATACGCCGCACCCAATGCCGTCGTTTCTATCACTTTAGGTCGCTCTATACTGCAATTTAAAATATCGGCTAAAAATTGCAACAGCCAACCATTTACTGTCATACCGCCATCAACACGCAGTTGCGTCATCGCCGCGCCTTCTAAACGCATTAAGCGTAGTAAATCTGCTGTTTGATACCCTACTGCTTCTAATGCCGCACGAATAATATGCGCGATACCCGTAGTGCGTGTTAATCCCACAATAGCACCGCGCGCCCACGGATCCCAATACGGTGCGCCCAATCCGGTAAATGCCGGCACTAAATAAACGCCTTCAGTATCTTCAATTTGTTTGGCAAACGTTTCCGACTCTCCTGCATCGTGTATTAACTTTAAAGTATCGCGTAACCATTGCATGCAAGCTCCAGCGACAAAGATACTGCCTTCTAAACCATACGCCAATTGTCCTTTGACGCGATAGGCAATCGTCGTTAACAAACGATTTTTTGAATACACCGGTTTATCGCCGGTATTCACCAATAAAAAACATCCTGTACCATACGTGCTTTTCGCCATGCCTTTGTCAAAACAGGCTTGACCGACGAGTGCTGCTTGTTGATCGCCTATCATGGCGCAAATAGGCAATGATTTAGAAAATAATCCTGGCATAGTGACACCAAAATCAGCGGTACAGTCTTTAATTTCTGGCAAACAATGAGTATCGATTTTAAAAAACGCCAATAGATCTTTATCCCAGTGTTGGGTTTGCAAATTCATTAATAAGGTGCGACTGGCATTGGTGACATCGGTCGCATAACTTTTACCGCCCGTTAAGCACCACAATAAAAAAGTATCGATGGTGCCAAAGCGTAATTTTTTTTGTTGGAATAATTCACGTAAGTCAGCGCGCGATTCTAATAACCACGCTATTTTTGTTGCTGAAAAGTAAGGATCGATCAATAAGCCCGTCTTTTCTTGAAACCAAGATTCTAAGCCACGTTGCAACCATTGTTGGCACAATTGCGCACTGCGTCTATCTTGCCATACAATGACCGGCGCTAATAATTCGCCACTGTCTGCATGCCAAGTGACTAAGGTTTCGCGTTGATTGGTAATACCAATCGCTAATACTTCATTAATATTGACTTGTGCTAAGACTTGTTGACACACAGCGATAGTATTACGCCAAATTTCTTCGCCATCTTGCTCTACACAACCCATCGCTTCATCTTGATCGGTCACAGTATTACTTTGACCATGCTCTAATTGCGCTTCAGCAACGATATGACCATCAGGGGCAAATACAATGGCGCGCGTGCTGCTGGTGCCTTGATCGATGGCGAGAAGTGTTTGTGTCATGATATTCCCTTTATAAACTCTTGTAATCCCATACAAATAATATTAGCTTGTAAATAAAATGTTTTGTCCCCTGGATAGATAACCGTGAGGATATCTAATTGCAACTCTTTTATAGCGATCTGCATTGAAGTTGTTACTTTAGGTACTTGACTGAATTTAAATTCAAAACCTAAGCGCTTACTACCTTGCACAATCAATAAATCCAATTCAGCTTGATTATGTATCGCCCAAAAATAACAGTCATAACGATCTACATTTAAACCTTGTATCACGGACTCTAAAGCAAACCCTTCCCACGATGCGCCTATTTTAGGATGTACTAATAATTCCTTTTTATTGTTAATATTTAATAGCGCATGCAAAATACCACTATCACGTAAATATATTTTCTTAGATTTTACTTGCCTCTTAGCGATGTTTTCATACCAAGGGGCAAGCTGTCTTACCATAAACGTCCCCGTTAAAATATCTAAATAACGCTGTGCTGTTGGATGTGAAATATCCATCGCATTTGCTATTTCTGAAGCATTAAATAACTGTCCATGATAGTGGCTTAGTATCATCCAGAATCGCCGCAATTTTTCCGCTTCTATATTAATTCCCAAATTAGGAATATCTTGCTCCAAATAAGTTCGTATATAGTCCTTACGCCATTGCATACTTGCATTTTCCTCGCTTGCCAAATACGAAACAGGAAACCCTCC
>CBFGYT010000281.1:0-2519 GCA_965653065.1 uncultured bacterium
AGAGTATGATGATGTGGCCAATGAGCAACGTAAAGTCATTTATGAACAGCGTGATTCTATGTTAGAAGCGAATGATGTGTCTGAAACCGTACGTCTCATGTTAGAAGATGTCACAGAAGAGACGTTAGAACAATACATTCCAATAGGCAGTTTTAGTGAAGAATGGCGTATTGATGAGTTAGAAAAAGAATTCCAGCAAGCATTCCATGTTGCTATGCCAGTCAAGACTTGGTTAGATGCAGATGATCAACTGAATGAAGAAGGTATTCGTGAAAAGATAAATGAAGTCATGAGAAATACCTATGAGCAGAAATGGGTCGCTGTACAATTAGATGTGATGCGTCAAATTGAAAAGGCTGTATTATTGCAGCAACTGGATCAACATTGGAAAGAGCATTTAGCGATTATGGATTTCTTGCGACAAGGGATCCATTTACGTGGATACGCGCAAAAAAATCCTAAGCAAGAATATAAACGAGAAGCGTTTGATTTGTTTGGCGCTATGCTGAAGAGCTTACGCTATGACATTATTTGTAATTTAATGCAATTGGCAGTCCCCAATGAAACGCAATTACAAGCCATTGAGGAAACGCACAAACAAAGTCTGCCTAAAGACGATATGCACTATATTCACGGTGAATTGACTGCGACTGCAGAAGAAGACACAACACTTGCAAAAACTTTGCCTTTTTCGCGTAGCGATAAAAAAGCAGGGCGCAATGATCCTTGTCCGTGTGGCTCTGGACGTAAATATAAACAATGTCACGGCATTGCCAAGTAGAGCTGCATTGATGATGTTGCATGTGGTGGTAGGCGTTATTCAAAACCCAGAAGGGCAATATTTATTAGCACTACGGCCTGCAGGAAAACCACTAGCGGGTTTTTGGGAATTTCCTGGTGGTAAAATCGAGGCAAATGAAACAGCTGAAGAAGCATTGCATCGAGAGTTACGCGAAGAATTAGCCATAGAAGTGAATACAGCACAACATTTATTTGATTATACGTATGAAGGGCAGAGAGTTATTTTATTTAGCGTCTGGCATGTCACAGCCTATCAAGGAAAACCTTTGCCTTTGGCTTCTGATAAGATCTGTTGGGTAGACAAAAGTAACTTAACGCAACATACTTTTCCACCACAGAATAAGCATATTCTACAAAAGTTAGGTGCGCCATTGTGTACTTGCATATACTAATCGTCTTTCGAAATGTGAACTTAAGTTATGATAGTTGGAACCCGTCATTGCGAGGAGCGCAGCGACGCGGCAATCCAGAGAATAATCCGCAGATCTGTGATAAATTCACTGGATTGCTTCGCAAGCTCGCAATGACGACTTTCATGTTCTGTGTTAAATCTCGCATTTCCAAGTGTAATGGGTGCATAAAACAAGTTTTCTATTTTCTGTTATTATCCATTATGACCACTTCTGCTTTCGCCTGGGATAGCACCGGACATAGATTAGTCGCTGAAATTGCCTATGAAAATTTAACGCCACAAGCACAAAAAGAAGTGAATGCTTTATTGCAAGTGCCAGGGCCTTATTATTCACATCGACTCTCATTTGACAATGCGGCTGCGTGGGCAGATTGGATCCGTAGTGACACCGATCAATATAATGCATTACATTATATTGATTTTCCTTACTGTGGCGATAAAAAATGTTATCACAGAGCAGTGCCTAAGCCTAATATTGTGAGCGCAATTCAGTATGATGCTACTATTTTGCAATATCATCAAGGTACATTGGCGCAACAAGGAACCGCTTTGCGGTTTTATTTGCATTGGTTAGGCGATATTCATCAACCGATGCACGCGATTAATTATTATCAATATTCAAAGAAACAAGGCGATGCCGGCGGTAATTTTTATGCATTGCCTCAGCCATATAATAATTTACATGCATTTTGGGATGATGGTGCGGGTTTGTGGCCGCAAGATAAAAAGGTATCTGCACGCCAAATAAAAAAAATCGCTGAAACATGGCAACGACAATATCCACATAATTATTTTTCGCAACAATTACCAGATACTGATCCTATGGATTGGGCTAAACAAAGTTATGAGTTAGCCATTCAATATGGATATCAAGCCACCCCGAATCATGATTTAAGTAAAACAGCGCAAAAGAATGCACAAATTATTTGTCAACAACAGATAGTATTGGCCGGCTATAGACTGGCACAAAACTTAAATGCGTGGTACGCTAGACCTCAGGTAAATCTATAAGGAGTAAAAAATGCACAAAGTTGTTGTTGCCGGTGCCGGTAAAATTGGCTCTTTGATCACGACCTTGTTCTTAGAGAGTGGTGATTACGCTGTGACTTTGATCGACACAAATCTAGAAGGGCATGATGCAAAGCGATTACCGCAATGCGATAAATTAAAAAAAGTAGTCGTTGATGTGACGGATGAAAAACAATTAGCTGATTTTTTACGGCAACATCCGCACGATGCGATTGTGTCTAGCTTACCTTTTTATTGTAATCCTCTTTAATATAGCTCCAAAAGCTTGATCCTGTTC
>CBFGYT010000282.1:0-2506 GCA_965653065.1 uncultured bacterium
TATCACAGTACCATTGATGGTTTTAATAGGAATATCATTAAACTGTGCGGGGAAATGCATATCGGTATTGGCATAGACATTAAATTCTTGGTAATGGCCGTAAATGGTTCCGGCAGTGGATTGTAGGTTATGCGCGTCTAATGCGGCATAGATATCGTCCGCTGTTAAATTATAGGCGGTTAATTTATCGGTATCGACATTAATACGCATGGCATATTGACGACCGCCATAAATTTGTAATTGTCCAACGCCATTTAATGTTCCTAACTGCGGTTGTACTACGTTTAACAAATAATCGTTAACGGCACCCGGTGACATAGTATCGCTGGTAAAACCAATATAAACCACGGGTTTAGCACTGGGATCATTTTTGCCTATAATAGGAGTAAATGCTTGTTTAGGCAAAACGTTGCTTTGCGAATTCACTGCATTGGTAACGTCGGTGACCGCTTGATCAATAGGATAATTTAAATTGAAATAAATCGTAATGCTACTAGAACTTTGCGAGCTGCTAGAGACTACATAGTCTATGCCTTCCACACCGGTTAACGAATTTTCTAATGGTGTGGTAATAAAGGTTGCAATTAAATTCGCATCTGCACCAGGATAACTGGTATTAACGGTAACAACCGACGTATCCATCTTAGGGAATTGTCGCACCGTTAATTTGAAAAATGCTGCCAAGCCAATCGCTAATAGTAGTAGACTCACCGACATAGCAAAAACTGGACGGCGGATAAATATATCGGTAAAGCTAGTATTCATAGAATGGTCTGCCTTTATTTGCTATCGCTAGAAGTAGGAGGAGTAACCGGAGTGCCATTTAAATTAGCCACTTTAACCGGCATACCATCGAATAATTTGATAATGCCATCGGAGACTACTTCTTCTCCTACATTTAAGCCTTCACTAATGGACACATCGCTGCCTTGACGCATACCAATCGTGACGGCTGTTTTTCTAGCAGAACCATCAACAATTTTATAAACAGCAGGACCATTGCTGTCATAGGTTAATGCGGTTTGTGGAATAACGACCACATCATGTGTTTTTAAGCTATATAGAGTTACTACAGCATAACTTCCGGGTAACAAATAATGCGATGGATTAGGAATAGAACCCCATAAGGCAATACTACGTGTGTTTTGATCGACAGCAGAGTTGATGGCGGTGACTTCGCCATCAAACGTTTTAGTTTGATCGGCGCTAGGTACTAGAGATAATTTTTGTCCTACAGCTATTTCATCTAAATATGTATCGGGTACCGTGAAATCGACGCGAATAGGATCAACCTGTTGTAACTGTACGATGTTATCTCCCACATTAAGATATTGGCCTACGCTCACTTGGCGTAATCCCACCATGCCGGTAAAAGGCGCTGCGACATTATATTCGCGTAAACTCGCTTCATAATTTTGCACTTGCGCAATACTTTGTTGCCAATCAGAGTAAACTTTATCTAATGCTTGTTCTGACACGGCATTCTTTTTGTATAATTGGTTATATCGGTTATAAGACACTTCTGCAAATTGCATTTGTGCTTTTGCGCCAGCCAGTTGTGACTCAACAATATCCGGATAAATTTGAATTAAAGGAGTTCCCGCTTTAACCATCGTGCCCGAATCAAAATAAATGTTGGTGACAGGGCCGGGTACTTGTGCTTTGAGCATCGCACCTTTAAACGTATTAATAGTTCCTGTCGATTGGATCTGCATATGCCAAGATTCTTGTTTGGCATCGACTGCATTGACAGTCGCTGCGGGTGTGCTCGTACTGGCAGCGGCAGGGGAAAACATTTTTTTCACCAGCATGATGATGGCTAAGATAATTAGAACAGCAATTATTATTTTAATAACACGTTTGTTAATTTTTAAAGCAGGCATGCTTGTTTCCTTATGTAACAATGCTTCTATTATAGAGGTGTTATGCTGTCAAGAAACCACATCCCTGTCAAGAGCATATGATTATTAAAAATACTAATATGCATAAACTCCATTATAAATATCAAAGGTATTTTTCAATAAGCTATATACGGTCATGGGGCCAACTCCACCCGGAACGGGCGTTATCCATGCGGCGCGTTTTTTTGCGACTTCAAAATCGATATCGCCACGTAATTGTCCATTGACACGATTCATCCCTACATCAATAACAATAGCACCCGGTTTAATCCATTCCGCTTGAACAACATCGACCAAGCCAACGGCAACGACTAAAATATCGGCTAAGGCCACATGTTGTGCTAAATTTTGTGTAAATCGATGACAAATGGTGATGGTAGCACCGGCTAATAACAATTCAAATGCCATGGGCCTTCCGACGATGTTAGAGGCACCAACAACAACCGCATTCAAGCCTTTTGTTTCTATTTGGTAATGCGATAATAAAGTCATAATGCCATAAGGCGTGCATGGGCGAAGCAAAGGACGACGTTGTGCTAAGCGGCCTAGATTATAGGGGTGAAATCCGTCTACATCCTTATGAGGCGCAATGTGTTCTAAAATAA
>CBFGYT010000283.1:0-2486 GCA_965653065.1 uncultured bacterium
CATTATACTAAAAACGAATTTGAATTAAATATCCCGAATATATTACAACATGATGGGCTCCCTTTTGCGCCTAATAATCCCCATTATGGCGCAGAAGGCGATTATCAAGAAGAACAGGAATTACTCTATAATCCTGGCTTTAATGAATTAGCAGAGCGGATCGTCTATTTTATTAATCGATGAGTATAATGACGGGAATCAAGTTCGCATATCGAAAGGCGTGTGATATATACCAAACGCACTCGAAGATGCCGCTTTAACAAGCAGCAACGGCAATATTGATATCTCCCGATGAAGCCAACGTCACAACGCGACCATTGTTCCCAGTACATCCAGTTGCATTAATGGTAAATGTCGTATTGCCAAAGCTAACAAATCCCATGCTTGTATAAGTCACATGATTGACTGACGTACTAAATACGCTCCCTGAGCCAAAGCCATCTTCCACTCTAATCTTGGTATCATTGGCACTACTATAAACGCCATCGCCATTGGTATCCACAAAAACAATCCATCCTGTTGACCAAGAATAATTATTGCTCGCATTGGTCGTCGTATTACAACTAGAACCATCGCTCGTTAAGCAAACGCTCACTGGCACGCCTCGAGTTAAGGCTTCACTTCTTGCATAATTGAGAGAAGTCACCCATGTATTTGCCGCAGCGGTTGCCTTGCTATTTTGAATATAGTTACGCATAGCGGGGACGGCTGCAGCAATTAAAACTGCAATGATGACAACGCTTACTATCAACTCTGCTAGAGTAAAACCTCTATTTTTGTTCATGCCTTTTGTCCTTTGTTGATGTATCTATTCATTTTACTTCAAAATAGCGAGATTGGTATATATGCGGATCTAAAGTCACCGTATTTCAAATTGAAATCGAGACATCCTTACCTATATTTAAGTATAGCCTTTTTATGCTCACTCAACCAAACCAATCCCAACCCTATATAACTAAAAGTAAGCGCTGACAGCATCTGAGCCGCAAAAATGGCAATGCCATGTCATAACAAAGCATTAAGCCTTGCCAAGTCATTGCATACCCAGTTCCAACTAACCATACACCTAAATTCGTGATAAACCAATAGATAATATGGGTATTCGCAATCCAAAAGGCAGTTGGTATACACCAACAAAAAGCTTGCAATTACTATAAATAGTTTATATAATAACCAACTAGAGATATCAAACTAACTTACAATAGTTTTAACTTTTCGCTAAATAGTGAGAAATACGCTATGCAGATCCTATATAATCCACAAGATTACTTCGCACTAGTAAGTAATACACTCACAGCTGACTTCTGCGCCCCTTTGTTTAAAAACACGCCTATAACAGAATTTGATTACGGCCGCTACTATGATGACTTTTCTTATTTTACCATAGGTTCTGATCCAAAATTCGAGTCTACTTATATTGATTTAAAGATCCAACCTACTTTTTATGAAATTGATTATTACAATCAACCCTTTGCTTATTTCGCGCCTTCTGTCTTACCACCATTAGATGCGGCTAAATTTATTGCCAATACTCAGTTAGGATGTGATTTCAACATACATAATAGATTTTATATTATCACTAAATTCACAGATTATTATGAAACTTGTGGTTTTGGTGCATCTGATTCCATTAATATATCCATTTCTACCCTCATTCTTAACCAGCTTGATCTATTCAAACAATATATCTGCTACTTTAGAGAAAAGGCAGCTAACTACATTACGGTATTATCCAATAATAGAATTGCACAGCCTAGAACGGAAATCCCCCCCATCATAGAAAATAATAATTTTAAAAACTTTAATCTAACTGATTTTAAAAAAGAAACCTTGTTGAATTCATACAGTATCTTAGTCAATGGCATTCCTAAGTCATTAACACAACGTGAAATGGAGTGTTTACGACTACTAAAGAATAATGTCACGTCTAAAACGATTGCCAATCGACTTGAAATCTCTAACAGAACAGTAGACTCCCATTTAAATAACATTAAAACCAAATTGAACTGTCATTTTGAATCTGAACTTATCAAAATAGCTCAAGAAAATAATTTATTTTAAAATTGACTTATATTTAGAACCACAATAAGAAAGCCATTTCCGCTGATCAATTATCAGCACATCCTCATCAATAACCTCCAAGAGTTATACCCTTACATCCCTTTCTAAGTAATTTTTACTGATTGTCAATCATGGTCTTTACTTTTAACCTATGAATAATCATTTTATATTTTAAATGATTGTAAGTGAGCTCATTGAGCTTTTATTATTTAATAATTTAGTTTATACGAGGTTAATAATATGAACACTGAAAATTCAGATGCGACTCAACAAGAAGATGCTATATCATCACCACCCATCAAAGAACAAGAAAATCCATCTGTTCAGCCTGGGCATAAAAAGCAAATGGCCACTTGTGCTATTCAAGCAGATCATGCCAAAGTGAAGACGAAAGGCACAGCTAAAGTACGCGCCGATGTAGATAC
>CBFGYT010000284.1:0-2482 GCA_965653065.1 uncultured bacterium
GTGGACAACCAGACCAATCTGAAGGCGCCATGGGGTTGCTGTGGATTATTGCAGCAATATTAGTATTCGGCGGCCTATTTTGGTATGTTTTTAAGGTACAAATTATCCATGCTTATTTCATGGTGAAGCTTGTTGAAATTAAATTTTTCAGCCTCTTTACTACGCAGTTACAGGATGTACAGTCTTATATTTTAAATTCTGACCCCGCTAAGATGAAATTTGACGATGTATTGAATGTCGGCAATGCAGTGGGTCAGTATTTACGTATTCCAGTTGTTATTCTTACCTTTATCTTGGCATTTGCTATTTATTTTCACAACTCTACTCGGTTATTCAAACGCACTTATTCTATGCGGGATTTAGCGAAACTGGAGAAAGTGAATTATCCGCAAATTACGCCAGTCATTGGATTAGATTTAGATCGAAAAGATGTCGATAAAGGCCCTTGGGCCATGGCTTTAACTCCTATGCAATTTTGCAAAAAACATCGACTGCTTGATGAGCATAAAGTACAGCCTCGAGAAGGGATGACCCGTAAAGAAATGAATCGTATTGAAGTGACTTTGAGACGTGGTCAGGCGAATAAGATATTTTCAATGCAACTCGGTCCTTCGTGGCAAGGATTTGAAAAACTCCCGATGCATACTCGAGCATTGTTTGTTGCTTTTGCGGCAAAATATCATAGTGATGTAAAAGCGACTGAAAAATTATTAAATCAATTGAGTCTTTCTTCCGCCACCAAATTAGATTATACCGGTGTGAATGAACTCTATAATAAATATGCTGGAAATAAATATATTCAACGTGTTGTTGGTTCACATGCCTATGTGTTAACAGTAATGGCGGGCCTTTTAGAATTATGTCGGGAAGATGGCGTGCAAGCCTCTGCTGATTTCTTATGGTTAAAACCAGTAGACCGTCGATTATGGTATATGTTAAATACAGTCGGCCGACAAACACCTTTTGTAGAAGTGGCTGGGCCTTTTGCGCATTGGATCGCTGAAAAACAAATGGGACGCAGATTATTAGTCCCCATGGTTGAGCAAGCTACAAACGCATTAGAGATAGCTTTAAAAGAAATCATTTATCAGCCTGACGAAACCGATTAAGTCGTAGGTGGCCTATGCATCAACGTGGTTTAGACGAACAGCATGAACTACCCCCGCAATTATTATTGCGAGATACGCGTAGTTTAGGCATGAAAATTGTCGATTTTTTCAAGGATCCTGTTAAGGGAGCCACTTTATTAATTGGTTTAGCCGTGCTTGCGGTGATTGTTTCTTCGTTAGCAGAAGTCATCGGGTTATTGGCTATTGGAATCTTTGTATATGCTTCTACGCGTCAATTTAAACTCCCTTTTCGTATGCCACAGCGCTCCAATGCGCCTGATTATAACGATCCAAAGCCAGGATCGACGAAGCCCTATAAAGCGAGAGGCATTTGTTTTTTTGGCAATCGAAAAATAACCGAAGAAGAACTTTGGTTTAATAATGAAGACATGCGCACGCACGTATTAATATTTGGTTCAACAGGAAGTGGTAAAACCGAAGTTTTAGTTTCTATCGCTTTTAATGCTTTGGTGCAAGGAAGCGGATTTTTATATGTGGATGGTAAGGGCGATAATAGTTTATTTGCCAAAGTTTTTTCAATGTGCCGTTTTATGGGGCGAGAAGACGATTTATTATTAATTAACTTTATGACAGGTGCGCGTGATATTGTCGGTGCACAGGAAAAACGGCTTTCAAACACGATGAATCCATTTTGTAATGGTTCATCCAGTATGTTGGCAAATATGATCACCAGTTTGATGGATTCTTCTTCTCAATCTTCAGATGGTGATATGTGGAAAGGTCGTGCGGTGGTATTCGTTGAAGCATTAATGAAAGTGTTAGTTTATATGCGCGACCAAGGTAAAATTTTATTAGATGCGAACACAATTCGTAATTATTTTGATTTGACCCGCTTAGAAGCGATGGCGATAGATAAAATGTTCATACGGGACAACCAAGAGCCTGTGAGTATCGCGGATGCACCAACACTCGTACTCGAACCGATGGTTAACTATTTACGTACATTACCAGGTTTTGATGCTTCCAAAAAAGGCAAACAAAGCGGCACGGTATTTGAACAACATGGTTTCATCACGATGCAGCTGACTCGTGCATTTGGTTCGTTGGCCGATACATATGGACATATTATTCGTACGAATTTATCTGAAGTGGATTTAAAAGACGTCGTATTAAATCGTCGTATTCTCGTCGTGCTATTGCCAGCGCTTGAAAAAGCGCCAGAAGAGTTGTCAAACTTAGGAAAAGTGATTATCGCGTCATTAAAAGCAATGATGGCTGCTGGGTTGGGGGACGCTGTCGAAGGTTCATATAAAGAAGTAGTGCAGCGAAAACCCACCAATGCGGCAACACCTTATATGTGTATTTTGGACGAAGAAACAATCACCGCAAGCACGGCTAAACCAATTAATAAA
>CBFGYT010000285.1:0-2475 GCA_965653065.1 uncultured bacterium
ATCGAGAATTAACCATTGGTTGCGTTTATCAAAATAACCATAAGTAATATTCGCTTTAGTAAATGCTCGGGGCAATAATTGTAACGTTAATTCTTCTTGCATGGCACGTTTATCGCGAGCACTGACTTTACGTCCTTCTTGCTCTATCGCTGCTATTTTTTGTTGTACTTGTTCGCGCACCACACTTTGTGGCAATAATTTTTCTTCTTTACGTAATGCAATCATGACACAACCCGCCGCTTCATGCGCTAATTGATCATGTCCCGCGCCTAATGGCGAAGTCCATCCCACGGTTAAATGTTCTAATTGTCCACAAGGGCGACTGGGTAAATCCGCTAACAGCGCGTGTAATTCTTCTGCAGTATATTCAAAAGGCGCTAATATGCGATAAGCTAGTATATTTTTAAACCACATTTTTTTCTCCTTAAACTAATGCCCGGCATCATAGCATATTTGCGCTCAACTGCTAAATCGATTAAAATTTGCATCTTGTCATGCATCTCTTGGCTTTATAAATAGGAAAGAATTCCATCACTATGTACGATTGTTTACGCATTGAAAATTTATCAGCTACGATTGATGAGCATGATTTGTTCAATAATATTTCAATTTTATTGCAGCCTGCTTCTATTTTACACATTCAGGGTGCAAATGGCTGCGGTAAGAGCACTTTGTTAGCCATGATCGCAGGGCTACGACCTCATTGCGGAAAATTATTTTGGCAAAATAATGGGCAAAATAAAGTGCGTCCTGAAAGCGATTTATTTTATTTGGGCCATCAGCAAGCCATTAAACGGCATTTAACGGTCTCTGAAAATATAGACTATTTACAACATTTACATCCTGGATCATCGCTCAATAAAAAAGAGTGTCTACGAACATTAGGCTTAATCAAGTTTCACGATACACTTGCTGGACAACTATCACAAGGTCAACGCCAACGCTTAACGTTAGCACCTTTATTATGGATAACTTATCCGTTATGGATTTTAGATGAACCGTTAGTGGCGTTAGATAAAAGCGCCCGCTCTTGGTTAATGCAACAATTGAATCTTCATTTACAAAAAAAGGGTTATATTATTTTAGCCAGTCACGAAGCGCTCTGTGAGATAAACTATCCTATCCTCTCTTTGCATTTAGGAGAAACTTATGCCTAATGCAATAACGTCATTTTCAACTTTATTATGTCATGAATTAAAAGTGTGTTATAGACAAAGCACACAATGGTTAACGCCCGTCGCTTTTTACTTAATTGTCATTTGTTTATTCCCTTTTGCACTAGGCAATAGTCACAGTTTATTACAACAGTGCGCTGCTGGTATTATTTGGATTGCTTTATTATTATCATTGTTAATGTCACTTCCCCACTTATTTTATCATGACTTACAAGATGGCAGTCTTGCACAATATTGTTTACGCTCGTCTTTACTATTAAATTATGTTTATGTCAAATTGATAGCTTATACTGTGATGTATATCATTCCTTGTTTATTGTTAACGCCACTATTGGCGCTATTATTTTATTTATCCAGTCAAACTGTTGGGGTGCTGTGTGTCACATTGTGCCTAGGAAGCCCGATCCTTCTTTTGATTGGTAGTCTAGGCGCAGCACTGACGCTAAAAGCAAAACAAAGCGGCGCATTATTAGCGTTGGTCATATTTCCTTTATATATTCCTGTTTTGATCTTAGCTTTAAACAGTGTGGCTTTATCACAACAAGGATTATCGATACATGCTTTGATAGCCTTATTAGCGGCTTATTGCTGTGTTGCTATTGCGGCAATCCCTTATGCTCTCACTGCTATTTTAAGAATAGGAGTACAATAGTGCAATTTTTAATGAAACATTTTTTAGTACCGAAGAACTTTTATCAATTAGCACACCGCCTATTGCCGTGGCTGACACTGTGTTGGGGACTTTCTTTAGCTTATGGATTAATCGCTGGATTATGGTTTGCGCCCGCTGATTATCAACAAGGCGATGGTTTTCGCATCATCTATATTCACGTCCCTAGCGCAATTTTAGCTATGATGATCTATAGCATCATGGCAATTGCTGCCATCATCAGTTTGGTTTTTCGCATTAAAATGGCCACGTGGGTGATGTCTTTAAGCGCTTCCATCGGTGCAACATTTACCTTTTTAGCGCTTATTACCGGCTCTTTATGGGGTAAACCGATGTGGGGTACTTGGTGGATCTGGGATGCACGTTTAACTTCAGTGCTCATTTTATTATTTCTATATTTAGCATTTATCGCCATACGTGCAGCGATTGACGATGATAATGCGCGCGATCGCATTGCCGCTTGGATTGCTATTATCGGATTTATTAATATTCCTATTATTCATTATTCGGTTAATTGGTGGAATACCTTGCATCAAGGCTCTAGTTTAAATTTCTTGAACCCAACTATTGCACCACAAATGCTCTATCCTCTGTTACGATAATCTTTCCAATAACATAC
Source organism: uncultured bacterium (assembly GCA_965653065.1). GTDB lineage: Bacteria > Pseudomonadota > Gammaproteobacteria > UBA1113 > UBA1113 > VFKP01. The sequence goes on from CBFGYT010000285.1 coordinate 2,465, forward strand.
TCAAAAAAAAA
>CBFGYT010000286.1:0-2471 GCA_965653065.1 uncultured bacterium
TTGGGCAAATTAATATAATCAATGGTCAATATAAAGCGCACGGACAGAATTTAACGATACGTACTGGACGTGCTATATTCACTGGCAGCAGTGTCACTAATCCAGGATTATATGTAGAAGCCGTGCGCAAAGTAACAGCCTATGCTACACCGTCTAGTACTACCGCAACTGGAGGGACTAAAAATTCTTCGCAACCTTTAGGTGCATTGCAACAAGATATGATTGTCGGCGCACGTATCACTGGGACTGTCGATACGCCACAAATTACTTTTTTCTCAGAGCCTTCTGGACTCACGCAGTCACAAATTTTATCTTATCTTGTGTTGGGCAAAGGGCAATCATCAGGCTCAGATTTAGATACTGCATTGTTGTTAAAGGCAGTTTCTTTCTTAGATATTGGGGGTGAAGAAACCGCCGCAACTAAAAGTGGGCTTGAAAAAGATTTAGGATTAGATGAAGTGGGCATTCAATCGCAGCAAGAGTACGATACGCAAAGTCAATCGCTAGTCAATAATACTTCGTTGGTATTAGGCAAAGCATTGTCGCCTAAGTTATTTGTAGATTATAGTATTGGTTTAATTGAGCCCATCAACATTTTGCGCATACAATACCAATTATCACAGCATTTTAGCGTGCGCTCAGAATCGAATAGTAATGCGCAAGGGATTGACTTGTTTTATAGTATAGAGAGATGATAATTTAAGTTATGATAGTGAGTAATCGTCATTGCGAGCGCAGCGTGGCAATCCAGGGAATAATCCACGATTTTACGACTTATCTCCTGGATTGCGTCGCTTGCTCGCAATGACGACATTCATGTTCCGCGGTTAAACTTCGCATTTTGAAATAAACTAGATATATCCATGGATTTTTACATCAATTCCTTCTATAGTTAAGAGAGTATTAATTAATAGACATATGAGAAATGATAAAAAAAGAAGCAACTCCCCTACAACGCACATTGAAAGAATTATCGGACCAATTGGTAACATTACAAAAACCAATCCGTATTTTAAATGCCATCAAATGGGATGAAAAAATCAAACAAGATTTCTTAAAGCATAACGGTACGAAAATGCCGCATGTGACTAAAGAATATTATACTTCTAACCCCCTCAATTTTGATGTCGCCGGATTAACGGAAGAGTTAATTAACTTAGAACAGCAGATCCATAAACGTTTAGGGCAATTTAATCCTATTGGCATGATTATGGAGCGCATGTGTCAAGAATATCGCACTACCATTGAAATGTTGCATCAACGGGGTCAACCTGAGTTTACTCGTTTAAGTCAAGATCTGTATGGCAGCGTTAATGATGTCTTTTATGTTGAAGGCCCTTCGTTAAAAGATTTGGCGGACAATCTGTTAACAACCTTAAAACAGTTGGGACAAAGTTGGGCGGGCGACAAAGATGAAAAACGGTATAACAGTAAAGAAGCGGTGGATATACTCTCGCATCGCTTAAATCGTTATTTCAATGATCCGCATGAAAAAATTACTGTGAAAGTTGACGATGGCATTATCGCCGATGCATCCGCCGGTGCAGAAGCATTAAAATTACGTAAGAATGCTTTATTCAGTGAGCGCGATTTACGAATTTTAGAAGTGCATGAAGGATGGGTACATGTAGGTACGACTTTAAATGGAAAGAGCCAACCCTATTGCACCTTCTTAAGTAAAGGAACGCCTTCGACGACTCTGTTTCAAGAAGGTTTAGCCATTTTGGTGGAAATGTTTAGCTTTGTGTCTAGTCCGCAGCGCATACAGCGATTAATTGATCGCATTTACGCTGTGCATATGGCAGAAAATGGCGCTGATTTCATGGAGGTATTTCGCTTTTATCAAGAAAAAAGTACTGACATGGAAAGTGCTTATCAACAAACCGTGCGTATTTTTCGCGGTAGTTTACCCAATGCAGGTCCTTTTACGAAAGATTTAGTCTATAGTAAAGGGTTTGTATTGATATTTAATTATATTCGCTTAGCTATTGCTGAAGGAAAGTTAGAGCAAATTCCATTGTTGTTCTTAGGTAAAATTCATTTAGAAGATTTGCGTGTTTATGCTAATTTAATTGAAGATGGCACAATTGCTTATCCAAAATATTTGCCTATTTATTTTGAAGATAAAGCGGCATTAAGTTCGTGGATGGCGTATTCATTATTTTTGAGTACGATGTCATTGGAACCATTGTTTCATGATTATCGGAGTATATTGTAAGTGTTTTTATTTATATCATTTGCTATTCCCTCTCCCCAACCCTCTCCCGCGAAAAACATCACTATACTAGCAAAGCTTCTAGCGCGGGAGAGGGGGCAGATCGAGGTGAAATTAAAAGTCTGCGCTCAATACAAGACTGCATAATTTTAAAAATATGACAATGAAATCGCAAGATGGTTAAGCATGATCTTAAAAATAAAATACAAGCTCACAATATATATTAAGTTTTCTTCTCTTCTATAACACAAAGCAC
>CBFGYT010000287.1:0-2465 GCA_965653065.1 uncultured bacterium
TCCTGGATCCCCGCGTGCGCGGGGATGACAATGTACAACAAGGCTAACCTAAGTTTGCATCTTCAAGTGCGTTTGGTATATACTAAGTTACAATCGGTGCCGGTGGCTCTATTGGCGGGCAGCGAAATACTTTTAAAATAGTCCCATCGGGAGAAAGACTCTCTAAGATGACATCAAATCCCCATAGAGAATGAAAATGTTTTAAAACTTCTTGTGTGGATTCATCATCTAAGGGTCGATGATTTGTTTGTATGTGACGTAAAAATAGTGCGCGATCAGTTTTTAAATTAACATTATAGACTTGAATGTTGGGTTCGATTGAGTCTAGATTATATTGTTTACTTAATCTATAACGTAATTTTTCATAGCCAACTTCATTATGAATAGCAGTGACTAACAGATTAGGTTCTTGATCAGAATCTAATACAGAAAATAGCTTTAAGTCACGGATTAGTTTTGGAGATAAATATTGCAGGATAAAACTTTCATCTTTAAAATTACGCATGGCAAAATCGAGCGATTCAATGACATTGCTGTTAGCTAACTCTGGGAAGAAATGTTTATCTTCTTCACGGGGGCTTTCACAGATACGCTTAATATCAGAAAATATATTATATCCTAATGTGTAAGGATTAATGCCAGAAAATCCGGGGTGATCAAAAGGAACTTGCTGAATGAGGTTGGTATGATTTTTAATAAAATCTAACATAAAAGCATCAGATACTAACTTTTGATTATATAATTCATTGATCAAAGTATAATGCCAAAAAGTAGCCCATCCTTCATTCATCACTTTAGTTAAACGCTGTGGGTAAAAGTATTGTGCTATTTTTCTAGAGATGCGAATAATCTCACGTTGCCATGGTTCTAATAATGGCGCATTTTTTTCTAAGAAATATAATAAATTTTCTTCCGGATCTTCTGGGAAACGTTTTGTGTTGTCTTCTAGATCTCTTTTCTTCTTTAAACTTTCTGGAATAGTTCGCCATAAGTCATTGACTTGGCTTTGTAAATAAATTGCTCTGTCTTGCTGCCTAGCCTTTTCTTCTTGCAGAGAAATCTTCTGCGGGCGTTTATAGCGATCTACGCCATAACTATTTAAGGCATGACAAGCATCTAATAGTTCTTCTACCGCAGCGACGCCATGCTTTTGTTCGCATTCATGAATGTAATTTTTTGCAAATACCATATAATCAATAATAGAGTCTGCATTGGTCCACGTCTTGAAAAGATAATTGTTTTTAAAGAATGAATTGTGTCCATAACACGCATGAGCAATGACAATCGCTTGCATGACCAAAGAGTTTTCTTCAAGCAAGTAGCTAATGCAAGGATTGGAATTGATAACCATTTCATAAGCTAAGTTAGTATAGCCATGGCGATATAATTTCTCCGTATTTACAAACTGCTTTCCAAATGACCAATGAGGATAGTTCACAGGTAATCCCGTGGAGGCGTATAAATCTATCATTTGTTCAGCAGAAATAACTTCAATTTGATTAGAGTAGGTATCTAAATTAAATCTTTTAGCAATGTTGGCAATTTCTTTTTCATACAACTCAAGAGAAGCAAAATCCCATTCAGAGCCTTGTGGTAACATTCTATAGGTCGTATTCATAATACTTTTCTCTTAAATAATTCATGTAATACTGAAAAAATTTCGGATGGCTTAGAAATGGTTTCCATCGCAAAATTAGGGTAACCTGATTTTACATTAAGGTATGAATGCCATAGACTTTGATGGTGTCTAGGCATAATTTCAATGTATGCATAATATTGTACTAAAGGCATGATCTTCTCTTCTAATAGCGCTTGGCAATGAGGGGAATCTGCATTCCAATTATCGCCATCAGAGGCTTGAGCTACGTAAATATTCCAATCATTTGTCGGAAAGCGATTAATGATAATTTCTGCCATTAACTCTAACGCGCTAGAAACTACAGTTCCGCCGGTTTCTCTAGAATAAAAAAACTCTTGTTCATCTACTTCTTTAGAAGTCGTATGGTGCCGTATAAATATGATCTGTATTTTTTGATAAGTCTTAGTTAAAAAAAGATAGAGTAGGATAAAAAATCGCTTTGCTAAATCTTTTTTTATTTCATCCATTGAGCCGGAGACATCCATAATACAAAACATAACGGCTTGCGAAGAAGGGCTAATTTGACGAGTGACTCTATTATATAAAATATCAGTCGTGTCAATGAATGGAATTGCAGAAATCCTTCCTTCCATGAACTGGATATATTTGACTAGACGTATTCTTCTAGGCGATTCTTTTTTTATCTTATTGGGTAATGACTCAAGCCTTTTCTTAGCAATAGATAATTTTTTTCGCTTATTACTTCCTAGCGCAATTCTTCTCCCTAATGCTTTACGAAAAGAGCGTATAATATTAATGTTAGGTGGAGAGCCATAAATAGACAGACCACTTCGGACTGTTTGATATTGTGGCAGTGCCTTTAGTA
>CBFGYT010000288.1:0-2446 GCA_965653065.1 uncultured bacterium
TGGTACTGTGATACGCATTAAAGATGTAGGGACTGCCATATTAGGGGCATTAAATTATAATAGCTCCGCATTTTTGAATACTAAGCCGATGATCACCATGGCGGTATTACCTACATCCGATGCAAATCCATTGGCTGTATCCAAAGAAATTAAAGCTGTACTACCGCAAATCCAAGCTAAAATGCCGCCAGGATTAAAAGCAACGGTTGTATACGATTCCTCTATTTTCATTCAAGAATCGATCAACGAAGTGGATAAAACCATTGTCGAAGCGGTTATTTTCGTTATCATCGTCATCTTTTTATTCTTAGGGAACTTTCGCGCTATTTTAATTCCTGTCATCACCATACCTTTATCTTTAATTGGTGTTTGTGTGGTCATGTTAGCGCTAGGATATAGTTTAAATACGTTAACACTGTTAGCGTGGGTATTAGCCATCGGCTTAGTGGTCGACGACGCCATCGTCGTATTGGAGAATATCCATAGGCACATGGAAGATGGCATGAAACCTATTCCCGCCGCTATTGTCGGTGCGCGCGAAATTGGTTTTGCGATTATCGCAATGACGATTACGCTCGCCGCGGTGTATGCTCCGATTGGTTTTTCTGTCGGTATCACAGGTATTTTATTTTCAGAATTTGCTTTTACTTTAGCAGGCTCCGTGATCGTATCGGGTTTTATTGCTTTAACCTTATCGCCTATGATGTGTTCACGCTTAATTCGTGTTGAACATGATCCCAGCAAACAAAAGTTATCGCATAAAATTGATGCTATTTTTTCTAAGGTGATGGCAAGCTATCGCCGCAAACTGCAAAAAGCGCTCAATAAAAAATGGTACATCGTGTTATTTACTGCCCTCATGTGGATAGCATGTTATTTCCTTTATACCACGACTCGCGAAAATTTAGCGCCTATTGAAGACCAAGGGGTAGTCATTACCAACTTCAATGCTCCTGCTGGCAATAATGTGCACTACACGCAACACTTCAGTGATATGATAGAGCCTATTCTTGCTAAGCAACCTGAGGTAGAAAATGTAGGCGTCATTAACGGCACCAGTGGTGACAATACAGGGATTGCTTTTGCGCCATTAACGAATTGGAGCGAACGCAAACGATCACAATTTCAAATAGCGGATGCAGTTACACCAGCTTTATCTGCGATCCCAGGCTTGCAAGCCTATGTTGTGCCCTATCCTTCCATTCCTTTGCCCGGAGGTTCTTTCCCCATTTACTTTGCTATTAGCAGTCCTAACGGTATTGATACCTTACTACCGGCAATTAATGGCTTATTAAAAGCGGTGACCGATAACCCCGGCTTTAGACAAGGCGCACAAATCGATTTGAAAATCGATCAACCGCAAGTCAATGTTGTCATTGATAGATTAAAAGCCAGCGATTTAGGCATTAGTGAATCCTCTATCGGCCATGCTTTAGGAATATTATTCGGTCAACCACAAAACTTGCAATTCTCTTATAATCAACGTAGTTATTACGTGGTTCCGGAATTTACCAAGAATTTTAATTATGAAGCATCTCCCGATGACATAAAAAACATTTATGTTAAAAGTGATAGTACTGGGCAGCTCATTCCTTTATCGAACATTGTGACGATAGAAAATGTAGTACAACCAGAAAGTATCAATCACTTCCAACAAATTCCATCGGCAACACTACAAGCTACTTTAGTCGGTACTTATAGCACCAGTGATGCGGTAAAGTTTTTAAGTGATTATATGAATAAAAACTTCCCTACGATTACTTATAATTATGGCGGGCAAACACGGTATTACATCGATTCTCAAGGTGAAATGACGCAAGTGATGTTATTTGCTATCATCATTATCTTCTTGGTATTGGCGGCTCAATTTGAGAGTTTCCGCGATCCGTTGATTATCTTAATTGTGGTACCGCTAACGTTAGCAGCGGCGATTGCTTTCTTGCGATTATTCCAAGGCACGTTGAACATTTACAGTAAGATTGGCTTGACGACGCTCATCGGCTTGATTGCCAAACACGGTATTTTGATTGTAGAATTTGCCAATCAATTGCAAGAAAAAGGCATGTCTAAACTAGAGGCGGTGATTGAATCAGCTACATTACGATTGCGACCTATTTTAATGACTACCGGTGCTATGGTGTTAGGTGCTCTGCCCTTAGCCTTTGCCTCCGGGGCAGGCGCACATTCTCGTATGCAAATTGGTATCATCATTGTATCGGGTATGAGCTTTGGTACTTTATGCTCACTATTCGTAGTCCCTTGTTGGTATTTAATATTAGGTGAAGTCAAGAAAGCCAATCCTGAATTAGATCGTGAGATTGAACAAGCGATTGAAGGCATGAAAGAATTGGATGATAAGCATTGATTGAATCTATATGTATTTTAAAGTTTTACGCCTAACCGTTACCCGTTCTCGCGTTTTGACTTTAGATTCACATATATACCC
>CBFGYT010000289.1:0-2436 GCA_965653065.1 uncultured bacterium
ACAATAAGTCGAATCGATTGGTTTGAAAAATTTTCATTATTTTTAATGCAATTTCTTCTGCAAAAGACAATACATCAGATAATATAATAATAGGTAAATCATAAGCATAATTTTTATTGAGGTATTCTCTAAAACTTAAACCCTGCGCATGCAATAAAATATGTCTTCTACTCAGATCTGCTGACGCATAATCTAAATGTAGCGATGAAGCGCCCGAGGCAATTAACTTTATATTCGGGAATGAATCCAGTATGGTTTTTATTTCATTTTGCCAGTGTGTATATTTGTGAATTTCATCAATAGCCAAATATTCCCCGCCCCGCTTATAGTATTCATGCGCAAACTCCGTCAATGAGATATTTAATAAAGTACTGTCTGCTGAAAGGTATAACACTTTATGATTTGCCGAGCGCTTTTTTAATAGAAATTGTTGCAATAAAGTAGATTTACCAATACCACGAGCACCTTTTAAAATAGTGATATTTTTATTCGGTGGTTCTAATTTGGCAAAAAGCTCATTCCGAGTAAAAGTATACGCGTTAGCTGAATCGATTAAGTTGTCTGATATTTCACTAAGTCTTTGATATGTCATAATTCTTCACCTCTTACACCACAAATACAATCTATGGGTTGTATTTATTTATAAATTTTACCATTTATAGATGGTAAAGCCAAGATAAATGAATTTAAACGCACTCATTGAAGAGAAAAATGTTTATAATTCAAATGGTTAGAGAGATGCTGAGTAAGATTTGTCTTTCTCACGTGCACGACAATCTAGCGAAAAAAGGTGAGGAACTTAATTTAAAATCTGGATCCCCGCTTGCGCGGGGATGACGGCCCGTAATGATATTCACTTATTTTGAAAAGCGAATAGTATTATAGAAGATTACTTCTCTTCTACCACCATCACTTTAACCGCTGCGGTCACATCGGTATGTAAGTGTAATGTAATGTCATATTCACCTACAGCACGAATCGCGCCTTGCGGTAAATAGACTTCTTGCTTTTTAATGGCAACACCGGCTTCTGAAATGGCATGTGCAATATCACGTTCTGCTAAAGAACCATAGAGTTTGCCTTCATCGGCGGCACGTGCCGCAATCGTGACAACTAAGGTTGTTAATGATTGTGCTCTTGCTTCGGCTTCGGCTAATGATTTCGCGGCAGCGGCTTCGAATTCCGCACGGCGTTGTTCAAAATCAGCTAAGGCTTTGTCGGTTGCTAATACGGCTTTACCATATGGCACTAAAAAGTTACGGCCATAACCACGGCGCACTTTCACTTTATCGCCTAAATTGCCTAATCTGTGTATTTTTTCAAGTAAAATGACTTCCATCTTGCACCTCTGTTATTCGTGTTGGTCGGTATAAGGCATCAACGCTAAAAAACGTGCCAATTTAATGGCTTGCGCTAATTGACGTTGATATTTGGCCGAAACTCCGGTAATACGGCTAGGCACAATTTTGCCTGTTTCCGTAATATAACGGCGCAATATGTTGATATCTTTATAATCGACTTCGTGTTTGGCTTTTTGTGTTTTTTTCATGATTGGCTCCTTATTCGCTTTCTGCTACATCATTGATAGGTGGCAATACATGAGATTCCCCGCCCATCATCACAGAAGGCTCTGTCACTGCTTTGTCTTTACGCATCACTAAATGACGTAAAATCGCATCATTATAACGAAAAGTGTGATTCAATTCTTCTAAAGCCGCATCGCTGCATTCTACATTCATCAATACATAATGTGCTTTGTGAACTTTATTGATTTGGTAAGCCAATTGACGTCGACCCCAGTCTTCTAAACGATGCACACTGCCACCTTCTTTGGTGACGATGCCACGATAGCGCTCTATCATGCCTGGCACTTGCTCGCTTTGATTGGGATTGACTAAAAAAACAATTTCATAATGTCGCATAAATTTCCCCTTGTGGTTGTTTCTCTTAAAGAGATAAAACAGCCTTAAATCGAGATCTAAGGCAAGGATTTAACACTGTGTTATTTAGATACAGTGAAAGGGGGCTATTTTACAAGGTTAATAGGTAAAATGCAAGGGTTGGATTATGTTAAAAGAGTGCTTAATAACAACAACTTTGTCATCCTGAGCGTAGCGAAGGATCTCGTTGTCTACCAACCGAGATCCTTCGCTACGCTCAGGATGACAAGCTCGCTTGGGATGATACACTCTTGTTTAGTATATCACTTAATGCCTCTTTCTTCTTTTTGTCCCTTGGGCATTAAAAGCACTAATATCAAGGCAAAAAACAATAGCACAGGGATATCAATATAAAAATAGCGGATCTGCGGTGGATTCAAACAGACTTGTACCACCATAATCATAGCATGGACTATATTTGACCATATGGTAAACCAAATTAAGCTGATGTGGCGGATGGGATCGAGGGCTGCGAACAGTAAGCAAATCCCTAACG
>CBFGYT010000290.1:0-2418 GCA_965653065.1 uncultured bacterium
ACGACCAATAATGGAGTAGGTTGGGTGCTTGCTGTGGATGCAGGAACAGGGGGGGGCGGGCAATGGTGGTGCGTGATAAAATCTTAGGAGATATTGTCAATTCATCCCCTATTTATGTCAAGAGTCCTATTGTAGGTCTTTATCCCTCAGATACTAGTTATAGTACTTTTGTGACAAATAATGCTAATCGCGCAGCGATGGTATATATAGGGGATAATAGCGGAGTATTTCATGCTATTGATGCGACCACTGGAGATGAAAAATTCGGCTATTTACCCTTAAATCTATTTAGCAATGCTACAGGTGCTGGCTACCACTATTTAACCGATCCAGCTTATCAACATCGTTTTTATATTAATGGTCCATATGGTATCGGTGATGCCTATTTGAATTCAGCTTGGCAAACGGTGCTGGTTTCTGGCGAAGGTGCCGGCGGTAAAGGATATTTTTCGTTGAATGTAACGAACCCGAATAATTTTACCAGTGGTAATGAATCAAATATTTTTAAATGGGAATTTTCTAGCAGCAATGATTCTGATTTAGGCTATACCTTTAGTAAACCGATTATTGGCAAAATGAATGATGGTAACTGGTATGCGATATTTGGTAATGGTTATAACAGCACCAATGGTATTGCCAAATTATTTTTAGTGAAATTAGCTGGGCCCAGTGGCGCAACTTGGGTAAAGAATACGGATTATTATGTCTTAACTACAGGTAGCGGTTCTACCAGCACTCCGGATGGATTGAGTTCGCCAGCGGCAGTCGATTTAGATAATAATGGTACAATAGATAGAATTTATGCGGGTAGTGTGCAAGGGACGATGTGGTCGTTTAATGTATCCTCGACGAGTCCTGGCAGTTGGGGCAATGGTGTTGCATTGATTAATACAGGGCAGCCTATCACCGGTGCACCGTTGGTGACAACGCATCCTACGATAACTGCTACCAGTGGTAATGCGCCCGACGTAATGGTATTTTTTGGCACCGGGCAGTACTTAACATCAACCGATCCAACGAGTACAACGACAACTGGATTATATGGTGTGTGGGATAATGGTGGTGCTACCGCAACTACTGCGCAATTGGTGACACAAACTTTAACGACATCGGGAACGCAACGTACAGTGAGTAATAATACTGTCGATTACACAACAAAACGCGGCTGGACGATAGCATTAACCGGTGGTGAACGCGCTGTTGAACAACCTGGCTTAGGTAATACCACGGTGTTTTTTGCGACGATGCAACCACAAGGCGCATCGAGTACGCCGTGTACGACCAATAATGGAGTAGGTTGGGTGCTTGCTGTGGATGCAGGAACAGGGGGGGCGGGCAATGGTGGCACGCAAGTATTAGATACGGATATGAATGGTACAGTGACTGCGGCAGATAAATCCAATGGTAGCGTAGTGGTTGGCATGCAGTTTACCGCAGGGTATCCAAATGCATTTGGATTTTTCAATAGTAGTTTATATGCACCGCTAAGCGATGGTTCTATTGCTAAAATTGTGGTGAATATAGGCGGCGGCACGGGCCCAACAGGACGTATTTCTGAAGAAGAATTAAGGCCACCGGGAAGTTAGTCACTTGTCATTGCGCTCCTCGCAATGACGATGAGTTTTTATACTAGGATTGATGTTATACTCAATTCATTGAGATCGAATCTTTGAAAATGATTATCTCTATTTCTTCCTTCTCTCAAAACTCTCTTCATCCTTCCTTAATCTAAAAAATACTTCTCTCAATTTCAACTATACTTATCATTGGAGACTAGTCTATTTTATCGCTACGAGCGAGGATGAGTTATGAAATTTAATACAGTATTTATGCGTTTAATGACTGTAACAGTAATGCTTTCTAGCGTCATCGCTTTTTCTAGTTTCGCTGCGCCCGGAACAATATCGCAAGTACCTTTAGTCGGGCAAACCACCACGCCAGGTAATTTAATAATTTTATTAGATAGTTCTAACTCCATGAAGGTTGCAACCCCATATGCACCTTTTACTGAGGCAACTAGTTATGGGCCTTGTCCAACCGCAAATTACATAGAGACATACATATCTGGTGTGGATACCACACAACCAGTGACGCTGGATAATTTCTATAAGCCCACCTCTGGATCACCGTCTAGCAAAGTGCCGACTATCCTGATTAGGTATGCTAAAGTGAGTGGAACCGGAGCTGCTACGTTAGCTATCCCCCTCAGTAATTTGGGTTATACTTCAGGAAAAGCTTGCTTTAATCCAACTAAATTATATAATGCTAATGCAACGTTGACAATAGGGCAGAATGACGGGCAACACGCTATTTACTCCGGTAATTATTTGAATTGGGTGTTGATAAATAACGCGGCAAATACTGCTCCTTGTCCTTATAATAATGCTGGTCTTTACTACTACTGTAGCACTATCGCTG
>CBFGYT010000291.1:0-2409 GCA_965653065.1 uncultured bacterium
TATCGTCTTATTAACCGCCGATCACGGCTGCGACCCCACCTGGCATGGCAGCGATCACACTCGAGAGCACGTGCCGGTATTATTATGGGGTCCGCGCGTAAAAGCGGCGTGTATTGGTAAACGTAAAACCTTTGCCGATGCCGGACAAAGTTTAGCGTCGTACTTAGGCGTCAAGCCATTGGCTTCTGGCCATTCTTTTATTCGTGAAACTGACAACACCATTGAGGGCATTGCACCATGATAAACACTAAAATGATCCCCAAAGCAGAATTACATTTGCATTTAGAAGGTACGATGAAACCCACATTAGTACGCTATCTGGCGAAACGCAATGGTTTAACGGTGCCTGAAGACATGTTTGCGCCTGACGAAACGTATATTTGGAAAGACTTTTTAGATTTCTTACATGTATATGATAAAGCCACTGTGGTATTACGCAAGCCGCAAGATTTTCGCGATATGACCTATGCTTATTTAGAAGAGTGCGCTAAGGCAAATACGTTATACGTAGAATTATTATATTCATCCGATCACGCTTTATTATGTGGTATTAGCATTGAAGACAGTTTAGAAGGCGTTGTGCAAGGGATAAAAGATGCGAAGCGTGATTTTGGCATAGAAGCACGTATTTTATTAGCCTTCGTGCGTCATTTTGGGGTACAAAAATGTATTGACGTAGCTAAATGGGCTAAAGCCAATCCGCATCCTTATATTACTGGTGTCAATTTGGCGGGTGATGAAATTAATTTCCCTGCCGAGCAATTCAGCGAAGCGTTTCGCATTGCCGTAGATGCAGGATTACAAGCAACTGCGCACGCCGGTGAAATGGTAGGCCCAGACAGTGTATGGCAAGCAATCAACACTTTGCCAATCACGCGCGTAGGTCACGGTGTACGTTCTATTGAAGATGCCAAATTAATCGATGAATTGATCAAACGCAATATTACCTTAGAAGTGTGTCCCGGCTCTAATGTAGCATTACAAGTCTATCCTGATTTTAGTCAGCATCCTTTGCGTCGCTTAAAAGAACTAGGCGTGAAAGTGACATTAAGTTCCGATGATCCGCCTTTTTTTGCGACCAGCTTGGCACAAGAATATGATAATGCCGTACAGCATTTCCAATTCAATGAAGAAGAATTATTAGATATGACGCGTAATAGTTTACAAGCAGCGTTTGTAGATGAAGCCACGCGAAAGGAATTGTTGGGTAAGGTAAAGTGAGTTTATACCATTCACTTTTCAAAATGTGAGATTTACACGGGACATGAAAGTCGTCATTGCGAGGAGCGCAGCTTTGTTGCAATCCGGTGAATAGTGCACAAATCGTGGGGTATTCCTGGATCCCCGCGTGCGCGGGGATGACAATGCACTACAATACCAATCTAACTTCGCATCTTCAAGTGCGTTTGGTATATATGCTATCACACCGCTTGTGGTATAGGAGCGCTGTTACTCAGTTGTTGCACATCTCTACGGCACGAAAATAAGCCGCCCGCTTTGATGCGTCGTGCATTTCCTTTCTCAGGCTTTGCATTCACGACCCATAACAATAGTTTCGATGCCAACTCTTGTGGTTTTAAATTGTTACGATTGCGAGCATCATGAATATAGCCGTTTAATTTTCGCGCTATGTCTGACTGCATTGCACTAACTTGTTCTGGCTTCAGTTGTTTATTATAGTACTTAGGATCTAACTGCCTATATTGCAATAACACTCGCAGCATTTCATCTGTAGACAAGTTTTTATTAATAAACGTCATTTCTATTAAACGTTGCGTAATTGCTGTTATATCCAAGTCTTCATTTGTCGCTGGATCTTGTATTTTGAATGCCCGCTGTGCTGCTTTTCTTTCACGCATCCAGTCTTCGCCATTTGCTTCTACGGCTGCTTGTGATACCTTCACCCTCTCTTCATTCAATGCTTCTTTCACTTTTTCTAAAAGCGCTAACTCTCGTTCGCGTGTTGCTTTCATCAAGGCAATGGTCGCTTCATATTGTTGTACTAGAACATAATGGCCATCTTCTGTTGCGGAAAGGTTCAATCGCTCTGCAATGTCTTTTAATTTATGCAGACACTCTGCATCTGTTAAACGTTTACCATTGTCCGTTAAAATGGGCTTCGCTTTGTTGCGCAACACAGCTTGCGTGTATTCCATCGTTAATTTATCTCTTTGACTTTGATTGCCATTCACACAAATAACGACCTCTCTCTTTTCTTCTATAGGCAATGCTTCCAAGACGACTTGCACAGCCAAATCCATATCTTCACGTTCATGTCTGTGTACAGAAACACTCACACCTTTAGTGGCACGAGGTTGCCCATCTGCTGTATTACTTTGAATATATTCCGGCAACACTGTAAAGATATGTTGTTGATGGTGATACACTTTGACTGCATCATTCGATCCA
>CBFGYT010000292.1:0-2400 GCA_965653065.1 uncultured bacterium
ATTAGGATTATTCTCTACTAACTGATACGGCCCTGTTCCTATCGGTAGCCAATCTATCGTTAGGTTATGATCTTGAAAACCCGGGTTGTGATAAAAATAGTCGGCCTCCCATGGATACGGCGAAAAAAATGACATTGCTAGCCAATAAATAAATTGCGGGTAAGGATCTTGTAAGCGAATGCGGTATGTGTAGCGATCGATCACTTCAGCTCCCGCAAAAGGATATTGCCGTAAATCTAATACTGCATTAGGATTTTTTTTCTCTGCTGCTTGCAATTGTTGGCGTAATGTCGCTAACCCTGAAATATGTGCGCTCATCAATCCATAAATGGGAGATTGTACTGTAGGGCTTGCCAAGCGCTTAATTTCATAGACAAAATCATCGGCGGTCACTTCGCGACTGCCCTGTTGTTTAAAATCATTTAACGTATGATATGGCTTGGCGGTATCGGTTGTTAATGGCCAATATAATGGCTGCCCTTTATTATCTCGCGCAAATGCAGGATGTGGTTGGTAATAAATACCGGGTTTAATATGAATGATATAGTCACTGTGATCCGCTTTAGTGGCATCTGCTACCGTATTTCCCGCCGCATCATAATAAATAATGTGTGGCATCTCTTTGGCAGTCAATGGCTCTAACGCCCAGGGTCGTGTTAAATATTGATATTGTAGCGGCGGCTCATAAATTAAAGAAATAAATTGAGCTTCATCGACGGTATAAGATTTAGCGGGATCTAATGTTTTGGGCGGACTAGAGAAAGCACCGTAATAAATATTTGCTGTTTTATCGTGCGTTAAGTAAGGATCATTACGTGGTTTATGATGACATCCTATGAGAAAGAGTGTCAGAAGAACAATAAGCCATCCTTGAATACGCATATCCATCCTTGTAAGCTGCCTCTTCACGAATGCAAAGAGGCAGTTATAAAATCAAGTATTAATCGCGTTGTTTACCGACGTGTGTGGTATCAAAATATTCAGCCAACTTCTTACGCAATGTACCGCGGCTAATGCCTAATACACGCGCTGCTTTGGATTGATTGCCACGTACATAACGCATAACGCTTTCAATCATTGGCTTTTCGATCTCTGCCATTAATTTTTCATACAAATTATCAGGTTGTTGATTTCCCAATAATGCAAAATAGCGATCTAACACTTCATTGACGTGTTGACTTAACGCTTGGCTTTGTTGACTTTTCTGTTGAATCGAAACAATTTCTTCCGTGCTCATCATAAGAGTGTGGCTCCTCATCTAGTTGATCTTCCCTTATTTTAGTCCTGCAATCCTAAAATAAGGCACTGCAATTAATTTCCTAGCTGCGCTAGGTTGTTTGTTCGTCTATATTCTTGGTGTGTACTATGCATCCAAAGAATAGGACATTTTGGCTATTTATTGTGCGGTATTAAACCACCTGAACAAGGTACCATTATGGGCCATAATATGCAATACTTTTTGTGAAATTTATTGACATTTTTTCTCTCAGTTATTTTTTTATCCTTGTTATAATGGTATACTGTCTTTTTTTAAGTACTTAGAGTATAAAATGAGCGAAAACACCTCTTCTGTGGAAAAAAAGAACAAGGTTTTCATTGACACCCATGGCTGTCAAATGAATGTCTATGACTCAGATAAAATGTTAGCCGTATTGCGCGACAAAAAAAATATGGAAGTCACCACTAAA
Source organism: uncultured bacterium (assembly GCA_965653065.1). GTDB lineage: Bacteria > Pseudomonadota > Gammaproteobacteria > UBA1113 > UBA1113 > VFKP01. Next base: position 1,689 of record CBFGYT010000292.1, read on the forward strand.
GCAGAAGAAGCCGATTTATTATTAATTAACACTTGTTCTATTCGCGATAAGGCGGAAGAAAAAGTATTTTCTGAATTAGGTCGTTTTCGTACCTTAAAAGAAAATAATCCTAATATCCTGATTGGTGTCGGCGGTTGTGTCGCCAGTCAAGAAGGCGATGCGATCATCTCGCGCGCACCGTTTGTTGATTTAGTATTTGGTCCACAAACCTTACATCGTTTACCCGACTTAATTGATGAACGACAAAAAACAAACAAAGCGGCGATTGATATCAGTTTTCCTGAAATTGAAAAATTTGATTGCCTACCCGAACCCAAAGCCAATGGCGTCACCGCATTTGTTTCTATCATGGAAGGCTGTAATAAATATTGTAGTTATTGCATCGTCCCTTATACTCGCGGTGAGGAAATCAGTCGTCCTTTTGATGATGTATTAACTGAGGTCGCGATTTTAGCAGAACAAGGCGTCAAAGAAATTACGTTATTAGGGCAAAATGTCAATGATTATCGCGGCCCTATGCAAGAAGGCGGTATTGCCGATCTGGCGGTCCTCATTCGCTATATTGCCGCTTTAGATCAAATCGAACGGATCCGTTTTACCACGTCACACCCTTCAGCATTTTCTGATGACTTGATCGCCGCCTATCGTGATATTGATAAATTAGCCGATCATTTGCATTTGCCGGTACAAAGTGGTTCGAATCGTATTTTAA
>CBFGYT010000293.1:0-2400 GCA_965653065.1 uncultured bacterium
TGGCATTGGCCGCTCATGAAATGGGTGTGCGTACAGTATGCTATGATGCCAATGACGCACAAGCCGCTAAAATTGTCACAGACGTGGTGCGTGGCAGCTTTGAAGATAAAAATGCATTGCTCACTTGGGCAAAACAATGCGATGTCATTACCTATGAAACTGAAAATATCCCTTTAAGTGTTACAGATACTTTGGCCAGCGCAGGAATAGAAGTAGTTCCCTCTCGTCGCGCCTTAGCGATGACACAAAACCGCATTTTAGAGAAAACATTTTGTCGTCAATTAGGGATTTCTACGGCAGACTTTGTGGTTGTTCGCAATGAACAAGAATTGCGACAAGGCTTAGAAAAATTATCTTATCCAGCGATATTGAAAACAGCGTGTGAAGGCTATGATGGCAAAGGACAATATCGTTTCATGAGTGCAGCTGATTTAGTGCTGTGCGCGGAGATTGATTGGCAGCAAGACTATATCTTAGAAAAGTGGGTATCCTATCAAGCGGAATGTTCTTTGCTAAGTGTGCGCGCACACAATGGCAGCATTCAATATTACCCATTGAGTTATAATCGTCATGAACACGGTATGTTAGTACAATCGCACGTTGCGCTGGGTCTAGATGAATTGCATCCACAAGCATGCAGCATTGCCGAGCGCATTTTGCAGCATTTCGATTATGTAGGCGTATTCACCATAGAGTTTTTTGTAGTAGGAACAGAATTATGGATCAATGAAATGGCACCGCGCGTGCATAATTCTTATCATTGGACCATAGAAGGCGCGGTGACCAGTCAATTTGCCAATCATGTGCGTGCGTTATTGCAACTACCATTAGGCAAAGGGGCTGCTATTGCGCCCAGCTATCTATTTAATTGCATTGGGCAAATGCCCGATTGCAAACAGATTTTATCGTATGAAGGAGCGTATTATCATCATTATGGAAAAACAGCACGTGCGGGACGAAAATTAGGTCATGTGACGTGGTGTGATTTTAACAACCAAACTGATCCAACGACAGTGGCAGCACTGACGGCGGAAATACACAATATTTACCAATAGGAAATAATCATGAGTTTTAATGCGAGTAATTCATTTATCGTTCGTCTGAAGTTAAAACACGATACGGCATTGTTGTCACAAGTGATGACCGTCATTGCCAATGCGGAAGGCTCTTTAGGCGCGATGGATATTATCCGTTTTGAAGACGGTAAAGTAATACGTGACTTGACTATCTATGCGCAAGATGTTGATCATATGGATAGTATCGTTGCGGCATTAACCCAAACCCCCGATGTGGAAATGGTTCATTATTCGGATCGCACTTTCTTAATGCATTTGGGCGGTAAAATTTGTGTGAAAAGTAAAGTGCCCATCAAACATCGTGACGATTTATCGATGGCGTATACGCCTGGCGTGGCACGTGTTTGTATGGCTATCCATAAAGATGAAAAAAGTGCCTATAATTTAACGATCAAACGTAACACCGTGGCTGTCGTGAGCGATGGTACAGCGGTATTAGGATTAGGCGATATTGGCCCCTTGGGTGCGCTTCCTGTGATGGAAGGAAAGGCGATGCTCTTTAAAGATTTTGCCGATGTCGATGCTTTTCCCATTTGTTTAGATACGAAAGACACAGAAGAAATCATTGCTACGGTGAAACGCATTGCGCCCGTGTTTGGAGGCATTAATTTAGAGGATATTTCTTCACCGCGTTGCTTTGAAATAGAAGAGCGATTAAAGAAAGAATTAGATATTCCCGTATTTCATGATGACCAACATGGAACAGCGATTGTTTTTACCGCCGGGCTTATCAATGCTTTAAAAATTGTGAAAAAGCCAATTGCCAGTTTGAAAGTGGTGGTGAGTGGTGTGGGCGCAGCAGGAGTGGCTTGTACGAAAATGTTATTAAACTTAGGCGTAAAAAATGTCATTGGTTGTGATCGCAAAGGTGCTATTAGTAAATCACGTCAAGATTTAGATAAAGTAAAACACGATTATTTAATGATAACCAATCCGCATGATGAAAGTGGCTCTATTGCCGATGTATTGCGCGGTGCCGATGTGTTTGTAGGGTTATCTGCACCGAATCTGTTAGATGTAGATAACATTCGCTCTATGGCTAAAGATCCCATCGTGTTTGCTATGGCTAATCCCGTTCCTGAAATCATGCCCGAAGTGGCGCGCGATTATGTTGCCATTATGGCAACAGGGCGTAGTGACTATCCTAATCAAATTAATAATGTATTAGCATTTCCGGGTATTTTCCGCGGTGCTTTAGATGTACGCGCACGCGATATCAATGAAGAGATGAAATTAGCTGCTGCGTATGCCATTGCCGCCGTCATTGAGTCCGAAAATTTAAATCCAGATTATATTATTCCGAGTGTGTTTGATTCACGCGTTG
>CBFGYT010000294.1:0-2380 GCA_965653065.1 uncultured bacterium
AATGACGGGTTCCAACGATCATATATAACTCAAATTCGCATCTTCAAGTGCGTTTGGTATATACCGTAACTTATGAGTTTTGAAATACAGCTCGGCCATTAACATACGTTGCCACGACTTGTCCTGTCATAGTATCGCCGAGAAAAGGTGTGTTTTTGCCTTGTGAAGCGATGGTTTCTGCTTCTACTAACCATTGATTCGTCGGCGATAAAATCGTTAAGTCTGCAGTTTGTCCCACTGCTAATTTCCCGCGATTTAAATTTAAAATACGCGCTGGCGCCGTAGTTACTGGATAAATCAATTGACACCAAGAGACTTCCATTTGTTGATGTAATTTAACTAACATAGGCCAAACAAACTCTAAGGCAGATACTCCGGCGGGTCTTTGTATCAAAGGCGCTAAGAATGCATCTGCTTCATGCGGTTCGTGTGCAGAACAAACCGCATCAATTACTTTTTGTTGTACACCTTGTCGTAACGCAGCCCTATCTTCTTCACTGCGTAATGGTGTACGCATAAGATAACCTTGAAAGTCACGATACATATTTTCTGTAAATAGCAAATGATGAATATCCACATCTGCAGTGACCGCTAATCCTTGCTGTTTTGCTTTTGCAATGAGCTCAACACTACGCGCAGAAGAAAGTCGACTGAAATGCACACGCGCGCCTGTTTCTGGCAACCATGCTAAAATACGCATGATTTCACTCACCTCTGCAGCCACTGGCATAGCCGGTAATCCTAATTTTAAGTTCTCTACACCTGCATGCACATAATTTTTTTGTTGCCATCCGGAATCAATCGGATAATAGATCACTAGTAAATCATACGTCGCTGCGTATTGTAAGGCGCGATATAAAACTTGCGTATCAAATAACGGATGATACGCTTGACTCACTGCAATACAACCAATTTCTTTTAATGCTGCCATTTCAGATAATTGAGTGCCTGCTAATCCTTGAGTTAATGCCCCCATCGGCAACACTTGTGCTTTGGCAATACGATGGGATTGACTGTGTAACCATTCTGCCACACTCGGCGTATCTAATATGGGATCGCTGTCCGGTGGCACACACACATGAGTAAATCCCCCTTTAACTGCTGCAGTTAATTCTGAAGCAACATTTCCTTTGTGACTATAGCCAGGCTCTCGCAAAGCGGTGTACAAATCAATAAATCCTGGCGCAATCAGTTGTCCGTGGCAATCGACTTCTGTATCCGCATGAAATCCATCGGGCTTTTCTTCTAGTGCAATAATTTTTCCATCGGCAACATAAAGATCGGCGATGGTTTCGCTATTGCTATTTGGATCAATTAAACATCCTTGACGAAATAAAATTTTATCTTTTATCATTTCATGCTCGCTATTAATTCAACCATCACGGCCATACGTATGGCAATTCCGAAATGTACTTGTTGTAAAATAACAGAGTGATTCCCATCTGCTACGATAGAATCAATCTCAACGCCTCTATCCATAGGACCTGGATGCATCACCATCACATCTTTCTTAGCCAAAGATAATCGTTTCTCTGTTAATCCATAACAGCGATGATATTCACGTAAACTCGGTAGTAATGCTTGCTCCATGCGTTCTTTTTGTAAGCGTAATAAAATAATAACGTCTACATCTTGAATGCCATCTTCTATGTGCGAGTAACATGCAACACCGTCCATATCTAGCGTGGTAGGTAATAACGTTTTAGGCGCTATCAAATGAATTTGCTTCACGCCCATTGTTTTTAATGCCATGATATCGGAACGCGCTACTCGCGAATGTAAAATATCCCCCACAATAGCTACTTTTAATTGTGAAAAGTCTTTTTTTACTTTACGAATAGTATAGAGATCCAATAAAGCTTGCGTAGGATGCGCATGACAACCATCGCCGGCATTAATAACAGCGACTCCTGGTTTCACATGCTCGGCAATAAAATGGGCTGCACCAGAATCACTGTGTCGACAAACAAATAAATCTGCTTGCATGGCTTGTAGATTTAAAATAGTGTCTCGCAGCGATTCTCCTTTTGCAGTGGCTGCACTGGCCATATTCACACTAATGACATCTGCACTTAATCGTTTTGCCGCTATTTCAAACGTGGTGCGCGTACGCGTACTGGCTTCGAAAAAAACATTGACTACCGTTTTATCTTTTAAATCTTTTGTATGACACAACCGATTTTGTTTATCAATAAATTGATCAGCACGAGTTAATATTTGATTTAAACAGGATTGTGATAATCCATCTATGGTTAATAAGTGCTGTAAGCGCCCTGTATTATTAAATTGTAAATTGGTTTTTTCCATAAAATCCCTACTATATGATATATATGTGAATCTAAAGTCGAAATTTTAGCTTGTTGTGTGCTGAACATCATTT
>CBFGYT010000295.1:0-2360 GCA_965653065.1 uncultured bacterium
ATAAGTAACAGGATGCATGACTTGCAATACTTCCTTATCATGTTGCGCATAAATGTCACAGTACTCTTTCGGTAGAAAGTCATACGTCGTTTTCCCTAAAAGGAATTCTTCCGGCTTTTGAAAAACTTCTACCAATTGTCTGTTTACTAAAGTGAATTTTCCTTGCAGATTTTTTGTATAAATCATCGCGTCACTATAGTCTAAAACAGCTTGCAATCTAGACTGCAAGGCTTCATTATCATCCTTTAATTTCTCGCCTTTTACTTCTTCTACTGCTAAATTCTTAGCGTTGAATATAACGAACAGTATTAAAAGAATAACATTTAATACAAATAAAGCAGACATCCACTCTAAAATACTACCATTGGTAAACGGTTTGATAATAAAAAATCCGCAGCTTAATAAGATAGGTAATGTAATAATACTTAATGTGGCTTGACGTACAATATTGCCGCTGATCGTATTGCTAGCAAAAACCCATAGAACCCCTCTTTGTGCTTGGAGCGTCATCATACTTAAGCTTAAACACAATAAGCAAAATAAAGTAATCACTGACGTCGTAGAAATAGACCATTCTGTTTTAAAAAAATTAATGCTGTTGATATACATGGCAAAAACAAATAACACATTGAGCATAACGGCTACGCTGATTATGCGTGGGATAACCCATTTTTTAATATGCCATTTGGCCGTAAGAATAGCGACACATAAAAGACTTAAATCAAAAAAAGTATTTAATGCGATTTTTTGATAGGGCCATTCTATAGAGCGCCCCAATATGACCACCGACCAAGTTGCTCCTCCGGTTGAAAGCTGCATATAAATAGCGTGCAAACAGATGGCCAATACAACCCCCGCCAACAGTGTTGCTATGGTAATGCACAATGGTTTTGCACAATGCAAAAGTAAAATAGAAAAACTTAATAGTGCTAGTAATAAGAATGCGATACTTGTATCGGGCAGCCAAGGAATAATTTCTACAGTGTGTACTTGTTTAGGCAAAAAACCCCACAGTAGCATTCCCAGCACCGTGATACAAAGAGCAAGATAAGCTTGCTCTCTTCCGCGTTGCTGTAACCAAGTAACTTCTTTTGCTATACGTGTGTCTTCATCCACGATGCTCTCCACAGGCAACAAATTTCCACTTTGTTTCGAAATGCGAGATTTAATATTAGAACATGAAAGTCGTCATTGCGAGCGTCAGCGAAGCAATCCAGCAAATTGACCGCAGAGCTGTGCATTGTTCTCTGGATTGTTTCGCTGACGCTCGCAATGACGGTGTTTATGTTTCGTGTTAAAACTCGCATTTCGAAGTGATATGGATCTACCCCAAATGCATTTCAAAACACCTATTTTGTTATAGTATAGACACTCAGACCTTATAATGCGATCTATTAATTACAAGTCTTCAGACCGCTTTAAGCACTCGTCTTTTAAACCAGAGAATTAAAATGATGGTCGCCACTAACCCTAACCAACTGGTCAGTGTATCATAGTGTGCGGGGATGATCCGCAAGGCATCGGCACTGCCTTCTATGCCAAATGGAATGGCTAATAGCACCGCCATTATAGAGGCCCCTGCTATTAGACCACAAGAAACCAATAACCCTATTTGTTGCGCTCGATTTTCTTTATTCGCCCGTTCCTCTAACGAAATCGCTGTCAATCGTTTACTTAACAATCGATTAATATACCACGCTAAAAATCCACCCACTATCATCGGTGTTGTGGTACTAATCGGTAAATAAATCCCTATCCCTAATGGCAATATGGCAATGTGGAGCCCTTTTTTCCGCAACCACGGCGTTAACAATAATACGATGATGGCAAACCCCATCCCTAAAGTTAACATAGTCACATTAAATTGATGCGTAAATAATCCTTGTACTACTGTTGCCATTAATCCCGCTTGCGGTGCCAATAGCATTTGTGTTGGATCCATTCCCGGATGTGGCATGACGCCTCCAATCCCATATGCATTGAATAACAAATTTAAAATAAACGGTAACACCAACGCCGACACGACTACACCTATCATCATCATAACTTGTTGTTTCCAAGGAGTAGCACCCACCATATGTCCTGCTTTTAAATCTTGCATGATGTCACTGCTGATCGCTGCCGCCGAACAAATGATCGCTGTGATAATAATAGCTAATACCGCTCCAGCTAATGTTTCGGCACTATTCTTGTTGAAAGTTAAATGTGGTCCTAACCACAAGATAATCAGTAGAGACGATAAAATGAGTGACATTAATGCCATGCTGGAAATAGGACTAGAAGAAGATCCGATAAGTCCCGCAAAATACGCGCAGATAGCTGAAAAGAAAAATCCAGAAAGAATAGCAAAAATAACACTG
>CBFGYT010000296.1:0-2332 GCA_965653065.1 uncultured bacterium
GATCCAGAGAATAACCCACGATTTGTGCTACTTTCACTGGTTCCCCGCGTGCGCGCGGATGACGGCGGGTGGATACGATAATTCTACTTCGCATCTTGAAGTATTTCTGGTATATACTAACAAAATCGACTCTCACGTTAAATTAATATTGAAGGAGTGAATAACTGTGACTACCCCATTACAAGCTGAAAAAGTACGTGCGTTATGTGAAAAAAGTTGGGAAAATGAAGTATTACCCACGTTAAAAGAATACATTGCCATCCCTAATAAATCGCCCGCCTTTGACAGCGACTGGGAAAAAAATGGCTATATCGCCAAAGCCGCTGAATTGGTCATGGCCTGGGTTAAACAACAAGCGATCCCTCAATTGCAAATGCGTTTATTGCAAGCACCCGGACGTACTCCTGTTATTTTGATTGATATCCCAGGCAATACCGATAGAACCGTGTTAATGTATGGCCACATTGATAAGCAACCTGAAATGCATGGTTGGATGGAAGGACTATCGCCTTGGCAAGCCGTCATGCGCGGCGATAAATTATATGGTCGTGGTGCTGCTGACGATGGCTATGCAATTTTTAGTTCTATCTTAGCCATCAAAGCATTAAAAGAACAAAATTGTCCACACAGCCGCATCGTGATTTTAATTGAAAGTTCTGAAGAAAGCGGTAGTATTGATCTACCGTATTATATTGAAGAAGTGCAACAAGACATAGGTACACCCAGTCTTATCATTTGTTTAGATTCGGGTTGTGGCAACTATGAACAATTATGGCATACTACTTCTTTACGCGGACTAGTGAATGGCGTATTGCGTGTCGATGTGTTAACCGAAGGCGTACACTCTGGTTATGGCAGCGGTATCATGCCCTCTAGTTTTAGAATTTTACGTCAATTATTAAGCCGCATTGAGAATAAAAATACCGGCGAAATTCTATTATCGAATTTACATGTCGATATTCCTGAACAACGCATTAAAGAAGCCAGACTCGCCGCAACGACTTTAGGCGATGCTGTTTATACGGCTTTCCCACGCTGTGGCAACACCAAACCCGTCACCGATAATGTCAGTGAATTATTATTAAATCGCACTTGGCGACCTGCGTTGTCAGTCGTCGGTGCAGATGGTCTACCCTCTATTGATAATGCTGGCAATGTGTTACGGCCTTATACTAGTTTGTCTTTATCCATACGCATTCCGCCTACATGTGATCATCAAAAAGCATGTGAACAGTTAAAACAGATTTTGGAAGCTGACCCACCCTATCAATGCAAAGTTACTTTCGATATTAGCCAAGCATCGGATGGCTGGCACGCACCTTTATTAAAACCTTGGCTACAAAATGCAATGAATGAAGCTTCACAGCAATACTTCGGTAAAGAAGCATTAGCCATAGGCGAAGGCGGCAGTATTCCTTTTATGGCTATGTTAGGAGAAAAGTTCCCTGAAGCACAATTCATGATTACAGGTATATTAGGACCTAACTCTAATGCGCATGGTCCCAATGAATTTTTGCATATCCCTGCCGTGAAGCGTTTGACGTGTTGTATCAGCCATGTGATTGCGGCTGAAGCACATCGTGAATAGTCACATTGCACAATACAAGCAAGAACTAGCGCATTTTCATGACAGTCTAGAGGTAACCCTGGGTCAGCCAGAAGACGCGCTAGAGCAATTACAACACTATACGCAATTTGTTGATAAATTATTACGAAAGATATGGGCAGAATGTCATATTGATAACGAAAATTATTGTTTAATTGCAATAGGCGGTTATGGCCGTCGCGAATTGTACCCTTACGCAGATATTGATATTTTAATTTTAACTGCCACTTCGGTGCAAGAAAATAAAGCCTTAGAAGCGTTTTTACAAACGCTATGGGATTTAAAGTTAAGAGCGTCCGCCATCACTACGACTTATGATGAGTTAATAATACTGTGTAAAAATAATTTATATACTTTAACGTCTATATTAGATCAGCATTTTTTGGCAGGATCAGCTGAACTATATCATTTGCTTTGCCAGCAAGGCGGGCAATTGCTTTATTTATCTAGTGAAGAATTTTATCAACAAAAATGTCAAGAGCAAAAAGAACGCCATCTTCGCTTTGGCCAATATGCGTTGTCTTTAGAGCCCAATATTAAAGAGAGTCCTGGCGGATTGCGCGATCTACAAACCCTATTATGGTGTTGGAAATACGCTTACTGTAAGCAAAAAAATGTTTTCATAAAAAGGCAACAACATGTTTTTTTATCTGAAATGCATGAATTGGTTGCCGCGCACTTATTAACAGAAGAAGAACGACTTGCTATTCATGAAGCGTATTCTTT
>CBFGYT010000297.1:0-2322 GCA_965653065.1 uncultured bacterium
CAGTTTTGCTTTGATCGCAGTATTGAGCGATTATCACAAGATGGATTCAGTGAAGAAGCTGAATTGTTAAATGAAGCGACGGTGCACTGGTTACGACACACGGGGATTTCGGATGATGTCAAAATTCGTCCGCGAGAACATGTGCGAGACGATGCCGGACATAGTTCGGGCGCCATTACCGATCGTTATATTGATGTAGAAAAGCGGGAACGACATCGTTCTGCAAAGAAGAAAATTATTTTTGAGGATACCTAAAATGCCATTAAGTATAGGATTGATGAGTGGAACTTCCATGGATGGAATTGACGTGGCGCTATTAGAAACCGACGGTGAATCGCATGTGATTCATAAAGGACATCATCATTTAGCGTATCATCGCGATTTTCACATTGCACTAAAATCAGCAGAATATATTGTACGAAAACATCAAGGCGATTTAGTCAACGCAACTCAGCATTTTGATGAAGACTTAAAAGAATTTTTACGTTTAAAATTAAAATTGTCTATTATGGAAATACACGAGTTTAGAAAATTTTCATTACAGTCTATTATCGCTCATTCCACAGAGCTACACAGCCAAGCAGTTGAATCCTTATTAAAAAAATTAACGACTCACGCAGAGCAAATTGATGTGATTGGCTATCATGGCCAAACCTTATATCATCAACCCCAATTCATGCGTTCTATTATTGTCGGCAATGCCCAACTGCTAGCAAATACGGTGAATATTCCAGTGGTGCATCAATTCAGAGCCAATGATATTGCGGCCGGCGGCCAAGGCGCCCCCTTTGCGCCAATCTATCATTGGGCATTGGCCAAACGCGATAATATATTACCTTGTGCAGTGGTCAATTGTGGCGGCATTGCCAATGTCACTATTATTACCGATGAAGATCCAGAAACATTATTGGCTTTCGATACCGGGCCAGGCAATGGTTTGATTGATACATTCATTCGCCAAAAAACACATGGTAAAGAGAGCATGGATAAAGAGGGACTGCACGGTCAAAATGGCAAAGTACATCACTCCATTTTGCAAGAACTTTATCAAACCTGTATGCAAGAAAATAAGAAAAATTTTTTTACGCAAACACCGCCTAAATCATTAGACATTGGTGATTTTATTCTGCCAGAAGTTTTAAATGATTTATCTTTAGAAGATGCCTGTCGTACTTTAGAAGCATTTACTGCTGATAGTATTATTCACAGCATTAAACACGCCACCAACACCATGCCAAAATTATGGATCGTTGCTGGGGGCGGATGGAATAATCCCGTAATTTTACAAGAGTTTACCACCCGCTTACAAAAAATAGCGCCTCATGCCATCGTTAAAACTGCTCATGACATGGGCTGGCATAATACCGCATTGGAAGCAGAAATTTTTGCGTATTTAGCTATACGACATTTAAAGCAACTCCCTTTCAGCTTTCCCGGTACCACTGGCGTAACTCGCCCTGTTACGGGTGGGATGTATTGTGAGCCGAATATGGTGGTGTCTTAATACCTACGCTATCTTCATGCAAAGCTTAGACAAGAATCCGTCAATGAGACGACCGACACCGCTTCATAAACTCGGCGAGCAATTGCGATCGATATTTTTGTTTGTGTAGTAACATATAAAAATGGCGTGTTAATTTTAAAAAAGAGGTTTTTATTGCAACTAAATCTCCATTCGCTAAAGATTTTTTAACTGTTTCTTTAGACAAACAACTTATTCCTATGCCCGCTTCAACCGCTTGTTTAATAGCTTCCGTATGGCCTAATTCCAAGAAAGGAATGATCACTTCCCCCAAAGCTTCTTCAAATCGACTACGTGTACCCGAGCCTATTTCACGAAAAATCCATCACTCTTGCTTTAAGTCTGTCAATGTCAATGTTTTTTTAGCTGCTAGGGCATAAAATGTTGCGGCAATCACTATTAATTCATCAAGACGCCAAGGAATGATTTCTATTTCTGGATCTGAACAACGCCCTTCAATAAACCCAATATCAATATCAAAATTAAGTAATTGTTGTATAATTCTATGGGTATTATGGATCTTAAGATTAAATTTAGCTTGCGGATAATCTCGAATAAAATCGCCAATAATCGTCGGGAATATATAATTGCCAATCGTTGTGCTTGAACCAATTGTTAATCTTCCAGAAAAGTCGTTATCGGCAGTATCTTGCATAAGATGTTCTAATTCAGTCACTTGACCAATGATATTAACCGCTTGCGTTAACAATACTCTGCCACGGTCGTTTAAAACTAATTTCTTATTATGGCGAACGTGCCCATTTTCATTGGAGTAGTAAGCGTATTCTTTATTCATGATT
>CBFGYT010000298.1:0-2318 GCA_965653065.1 uncultured bacterium
AGCCGTCCTGTAGGGGTATCGCCGGTTAAAATACGTTGTTTTGTTGGCATGGTATTTCCTGGTTTTTGATTATCTAGCCACGATGCTGTTCTATCCAGGCAACGAATTGATCAATGAACTTTTGTAAAAATGTTTGCGTGCGTTCTTCGCGAATATTGCCGTCAGCATCAATCGAACCTTCTGTAAAATGCATGTACACTTCCGGTTGTGATAATAAATGCAATTCTAAATACAGCAATACGGATTTTAAGTGTTGCTGTGCGCACGCTGTGCCCAGTGCGCCTGGCGATGCGCCACAAATGACGGCGGGTTTGTTTGCAAATGCATTTTTCCCATACGGGCGGCTAGCCCAATCGATGGCATTTTTTAATACACCGGGAATGCCGCGATTGTATTCTGGGGTTACAAATACAACGGCGTCTGCTTGTTGAATTTCTTCTTTTAAACGCACAGCGGGTGCGGGAAAGTTTGCATCGTAATCTTGGCTGTATAAAGGTAAGTCAGCAATATTGCAAAATGTTGCCGTAAATTTATCGCCCCCCAGCTTGGCTAAGGCTTTTGCCAGAGTTAAATTAATGGATGCTTGGCGAATACTGCCAACAATAAATGCAATATTATATTTTTTCATTGATAAATCCTCATTGATTGGAACTATTTGTATAGATAAGCAAAAGATTTTAGCAAATTAGGAAGAAAAAGCATAGCTTGCGGTACGTGGATACGATAGCGCTACTTCGCATTTTGAAGTAAAATGAGTCTATATCCACTCAATTTATAAGAAAGACATAACCATGACCATACGTACTCGTTTCGCTCCTAGCCCAACGGGCTATTTACACATCGGCGGTGCTCGTACCGCTTTTTATTGCTATCTCTATGCCAAACACTTTGGTGGGCAATTTATTTTGCGCATTGAAGATACCGACCGCGAGCGTTCTACGGATGAGGCGATCCAAGCCATCTTAGACGGCATGGCGTGGTTGGATTTAAAGTATGACGAAGGACCATTTTATCAAACGCATCATATGACACGGTATGGCGAAGCCATCCAACAATTATTGAAGAGTGGTCACGCGTACCGTTGTACTTGTAGCAAAGAACGCTTAGAAACATTACGCGAACAACAAACCACCAATAAAGAAAAGCCGCGTTACGATGGCCATTGTCGTGATAAAAATCACGGCAGTGAATTACCTCATGTGATCCGTTTTAAAAATCCACTGGATGGGGAAGTGGTGGTAGAAGATATGATTTTGGGTCGCGTGGTATTTGCCAATCGCGAGTTAGATGATTTAATCATTGCACGCACCGATGGCACGCCAACGTATAATTTCACTGTGGTGGTCGATGACTGGGATATGAAAATCACCCATGTCATTCGCGGTAACGATCACTTGAATAATACGCCCAGACAAATTAATTTATTATTGGCGTTAGGGGCAACGCCGCCAAACTATGGCCATTTACCCATGATATTAGATGAACACGGTAAAAAATTATCGAAACGCACCGGCGCTGCTAGTGTGATGGAATATCGTGAATTAGGCATATTGCCCGAAGCGTTATTAAATTACTTAGTACGGTTAGGGTGGTCGCATGGTGATCAAGAAATTTTCACTCGTGAAGAATTAATTCAATTTTTTGATGGTAGCGCCTTAAATAAATCGAGTGCAGCCATGAATCCACAAAAATTATTGTGGTTAAATCAACACTACATGCAACAAGCTTCTATTGATGAATTGTTAACAGAATTTCATTGGCAATTGCAGCAATTAGGCATTGATACTGAGAACACTAAAGTAGATAGCAAAGCCATCATTGCACTACAACGCGAACGCTGTAAAACCTTAAAAGAAATGACCGAAAAAAGTATGTTCTTTTATAAAGAAGTAGAGGACTATGATGAAAAAGCGGTGGCCAGCCATATCGATGCCGCGGCAATGACTCGTCTAGCGCGCTTACAAGAAAAGTTACACGCGTTGCCTTCTTGGCAAGCAGAAGCTATTCATCTGCTGTTGCAACAATTCAGTGAAGAAGAAGGCGTTAAGATGGGGCAAATTGCACAACCGTTACGTATTGCTCTAACCGGTACTACTGTATCTCCACCCATTGATCAAACTGTTTATTTATTAGGAAAAACTGTAGTATTAGAACGGATAAAACGATTCTATGCTACATATACTGGATGTGCTTGAGTAAAATTGAAAGCTAAATCAATAATAAGGTTTTATGCGAGATAGACGAAATAGTTTCCAGGTATCCAGGGTCGCTTGGCAATGGTTCAAACCGTGAGCGGCATGGATGCCGCGCCCGAGCCT
>CBFGYT010000299.1:0-2297 GCA_965653065.1 uncultured bacterium
CAGAAACGATGGTTTTTACGAACGTTATTTTACAGTTTGACCTTGCCGTGGGAGGCCATAGAATTAGGATGGTTTGTGGCAGAGCATGGTAGACAACCTTGGGTGATCGATGGCGTATTGCCTACTTATTTAGGCACATCGTCATTAACGGCCAGTGATCTGTGGATATCCTTGGGCGGATTTATTTTACTTTACACAGGATTGGCCATCGTAGAAGTGTTTTTGATGGTGAAATATATTAAGTTGGGGCCAGAAGGCACGGTATTGACAACGGATCATTGAAATTAAGTCAATATAGCAATCGCACTTGAAGATGCGAACTTAAGTGATGATAGTGAGTATTAGTAATTGCGAGGAGCGAAGCGACGTGGCAATCCAGGAATAGTCCTCAGCTCTGCGGTTTATCCACTGGATTGCCACGTCGCTTCACTCCTCGCAATGACGGAGCCCGAGTATTACAACACAATTTTGTATTTTGAAATAAATTGAGAGTGATGATAACAGGAGAAAAACAGTATGTTTGATTATGAACATATGCGTATTATATGGTGGCTACTGTTAGGCGTATTGTTAACAGGTTTTGCCATTATGGATGGATTCGATTTAGGTACAGCGATGTTATTGCCTTTTGTCGCACGTACGGATATAGAGCGTCGTGTGGTTATTAATACGGTCGGGCCCGTGTGGGAAGGCAATCAAGTGTGGATTATTTTAGGCGCAGGTGCTATTTTTGCTGCATGGCCTATCATTTATGCGGTGTCGTTTTCAGGATTTTATTTGGCGATGTTGGTAGTCTTATTGGGTTTTATTTTAAGGCCAGTCGGGTTTAAATATCGCAGTAAAATGCCTAATGAATCTTGGCGATTTTTTTGGGATAAAGTTTTGTTTGTTGCTGGCTTATTACCGTCGCTTATTTTTGGAGTAGCGTTAGGCAATGTATTACAAGGCGTGCCGTTTTATTTCGATGATAGTTTACGTGTATTTTACACCGGCACCTTATGGCAATTGTTAAATCCATTTGCGCTATTGTGTGGTTTAGTGAGCGTTGCTATGTTAATGATGCATGGCGCATCGTATTTAGCCACTAAAACGGAAACAGCAGTGCGACAACGCGCGATTTATTATGGTCGTGGGGCTGGGTTTTGTTTATTTATATTATTTCTTTTAGCAGGGCTTTGGGTAAGCCATGGGATTGATGGCTTTATAGTGAGCGGCGTGATTGATCACAGTGCGCCGTCTAATCCACTCCATAAAACAGTTAATATGGTTGCGGGTGCTTGGTTGGATAACTATCAAGCTAACCCTTTGTTATGGTTTGCGCCGGGACTAGCGCTATTGGCTATAGCGATGCACTGGCTTTGTATTGGCCGTGGCGAAAGTAAACTAGGATTCATTTGTAGTAGTCTAGCCATTACAGGAATTATTGCTACTTTTGGGATATCACTGTTTCCATTTTTATTACCCTCTTCCAGCAATCCTAGCATGAGTTTATTGGTATGGGACGCTTCTTCTAGTTTATTGACGTTACGTATTATGTTAGGGGCGACGTTGATTTTTATGCCGATTATTTTACTCTATACCGCTTGGGTGTATCGTGTAATGCGCGGACGTGTAACAGCCGCCTCGATACAAAACGACTCACAGAATAAATATTAGGAGACTATCATGTGGTATTTTGCGTGGATTTTAGGAACGGCATTTGCTTGCTCTTTCGCGATTTTGCACGGCTTATGGTATGAATTGCATCATGGTGATGAAGACTCTTAATTATTGAAGAGTTAAGGTTTTCTTAATAAAGATTCAATTCGGTTGATATAAAATACCCCTATAAAAGTTTGATTTATAAGCGAGGGGTTTATTATGGCAGCTATAGCGCCAGTACATACACAACGAGAAGAATTAACGGCTAAAACTGCGGCTGTTTTAAGGTTTTATAAAATAAATAGCAATAACCAGCCATTTATTTCAAACGTGGTCATTGAAAATCATCAAGTGACATTCAAGCTTGATCTACACTGTAACGTGCGAGATCCAAGAATTATGAAATTACAGAATATAACTGGCGTAGGCATAACGTCTCAAGATAATTTACTAGTTATTATTGTCCCTGCACGTAAGATTAATGAATTGCATGCGCAGTTACCTCCACCGTTATTACAACAACCAGCATCAACGAGCCCCGCTGCAGCAATGCCTTCGCAAGCAGTACAAGCGAGACCTGTTGCTGCTATGCCACCTTCACAGCCAGTACCAGCGAGACCTGCTGCTATGCCGCCTTCACGGCCAGTACCAGCAAG
>CBFGYT010000300.1:0-2292 GCA_965653065.1 uncultured bacterium
GAAAATCACCCGCATCGGCAGGAATATTGATCGCAGCAATACGATCAATGATCTTATAGAATAGACTCGATAAAATACGAATGATATGGTGACGATCGTCGCGATGCTCACGAACCCCATAAACTATATCGTAGCCTTGTTGCCATTCCGCAACAAAAGAAGCAATATAACTCAATGGATGTTGAAAATCGGCATCAATGAGCAATGTGGCATCACTGCTGGCTGCAACATGATGTAATCCCGCCGTTAAAGCCGCTTCTTTACCAAAATTGCGTGAAAAAATAAGTGCCGTCATAGGATAATGAGGTTGTAACGCTTGTAACACCGCCACGCTATTATCATTACTGCCGTCGTCAATGACGATGATATGTAAATTTTGCGTTAATTTTAGGCAGGTTTCCGTCAGTTGCGGGATAAAAGTGGGTAGATTTTGCGCTTCATTATGCACGGGAACAATACAAGTTAAGTGAGATAAAGTACGAGGCGCAGTATTAATGACTGAGGTTGGCATAGTACTTTTCTCAAAGATAACAATTGTATCATCATAGCGAGTCGAGCGAATAGAGTCAATAAAAATAACGAAGAGATAAATCTGATAATTAAATAAACAAATAAAGGATAGACAAACATGCTTCAATCGGGTACAATTTGCCGCAAGCATTGATGATGAAGAGCGGAGGGATGTTGTGAAAAAAGCCATATTAGCCCTTGCAGATGGAACTTATTTTGATGGTATTGCTGTAGGGGAAGCAGAACATGCGGTAGGCGAAGTGGTTTTCAATACTGCGATGACGGGTTATCAAGAAATATTAACCGATCCTTCATATGCTGAACAAATAATCACATTTACTTATCCACATATTGGCAATGTCGGTACGAATGCGGCAGACTTTGAATCCAATCGTGTCCATGCCAAAGGATTTATTATTCGCGAATTGCCAACGCCTGCTAGTAATTGGCGCGCTGAACATTCTTTTCAACAATTTATTGCAACGCATCATTTATTAGGTATCGCAGAAATTGATACGCGTGCGTTAGTACATCATTTACGATTATATGGTGCGCAAGCTGGATGTATTTTAGTGGGCGAAGATATTAATGCCGCAATGACCTTAGCGAGAGCATGGGGAGATATGCAAGGTAAAACATTAATCAATGCAGTGGCAACAAATAATAACTATTCATGGAATAAAGGATTATGGCCAAATGATGTCGCGACAACAAAAGAGCAGCAACATATTGTCGTGATCGACTTTGGCGTTAAACAAGGAATTTTACGTCACTTGGCAGCACGTCATTGTACAGTCACTGTGGTTCCGCCGCATATTTCTGCTGCAGATATCTTATTATTAAATCCCAATGGCATTGTATTATCTAATGGTCCGGGCGATCCTGCTGCGTGTATAGACGCTATTAAAACGGTACAAACTTTATTACAATCTGATCTTCCCATCTTAGGCATTTGCTTAGGACATCAATTATTAGCGTTAGCATTGGGTGCTAAAACGATTAAGATGAAACAAGGTCATCACGGTGCAAATCATCCCGTACAAGCATTAGCAAACGGGCAAGTTTTTATTACCAGTCAAAATCATGGTTTTACGGTAGATGAAGCGCATTTACCTGAAACAATACACATTACGCATCGTTCTTTATTCGATAATAGTATTCAAGGATTTCGCCATCGAGATTTACCCGTGCTTGCTTTTCAAGGGCACCCAGAAGCGAATCCCGGGCCGCGTGAAATAGCGGTTTTGTTTGATGAATTTATCGCAATGTTAACTTCCAGGAGTAAAACGCATGCCTAAGCGTAGCGATATTAAAACCGTTTTATTATTAGGTGCAGGGCCCATTGTTATTGGACAAGCATGTGAGTTTGATTATTCTGGTGTGCAAGCGTGTCGGGCATTGCGACAAGAAGGATATCGTGTGGTATTAGTGAATTCTAATCCGGCGACTATTATGACCGATCCTAACTTGGCCGATAAAACTTATATCGCACCGATCCGTGCAGAAGTCGTCGCAAAAATTATTGCTAAAGAACGACCCGAAGTTATTTTACCGACCATGGGCGGACAAACAGCATTAAATTGTGCACTCGATTTAGCACGAGAAGGAATATTAGAAAAATATAATGTTGAAATGATTGGCGCAACACGGGATGCGATCGATAAAGCAGAAGATCGAGAATTATTTCGTCGTGCCATGCAAAAAATAGGGTTAGAAGTTGCGCGCTCTGCGATTGCGCATAGTTTAGAAGAAGCAATACAAGTGCAAGCTGCGTTAGGGTTT
>CBFGYT010000301.1:0-2279 GCA_965653065.1 uncultured bacterium
GTGTTGAAGTCGATGGTTGTACGTTAATTTATTATTGTGATCACGAGCCTTACGCGGTTGAAGAAGCCTATGGAAATAAACCCTTGACGGGGCAAGATGAAGAACATGCTAAATTTGCTCAAGGCGCCGATCTTATTATTCACGATGCACAATATACGGTCGAAGAATATCCTAAGAGAATTGGATGGGGACATAGTACTGGAGAATATGCTTGCAAAGTAGCACAATATGCGGGCGCCAAAAAATTAGTATTGACACATCATGATCCTTATGTATCCGATACCGTGCTTGAAGAAAATATCGCGCGAGTTAGAAATAAATTTTCTAAAGAAATTCCGAATACAGAGATTATAGCGGCCAAAGAAGGGTTAGTCATTTCTTTACAAAAAGGGAATGATAGTGTGGCTGCAATACAAGAAAAACATCCAACGACAGCCTTGCACTCACATGAAGACTATGCCAACAGAAATCAGTCGGTATTAGTCTATGCGTTAGATCCTAAGGTGGCGGAGCTATTTATTAAAGGCGCACAAGATAACCATTTACCCGTTACGGCAGTGGGAAATATAGATGCGATCAAAGATCACGTTAAGATTAAGAAGATGGGACTCATCGTTATTGAGCATAATCCTCCTAAACAAAATGCCGAGGATTTAGTCACCATGCTACGTCAAGAACTGGCAACGGAGCTAAATAGCACACCGATTGTGGTAGTCAATGTAGATAAAAGCGTTGCACTAAAAGCGCATAATGGGATCAGTGAAAGTTTATCTATGCCATTAAGTCAAGCATATGTACAAACTAAAATACTCGCGTGGATGTTACGCGTATCTTGTCGTTGGCAGCCCGCACAAATGCCTTCAAATGAAAAAGAAAGATTATCAGCAGTATATGATTTAAAAATATTAGATACAGAAAAAGAAGAACGCTTTGATCGTATTACGCGTTTGGCAACCGCCTTATTTCATGTGCCCGCCGCAATCGTTTCTATTGTCGATGCGGAAAGACAATGGTTTAAATCAATCCAAGGATTTGATATGACGGAAACGCATCGCGATCTCTCTTTTTGTTCGCATGCAGTCTATGAAAACAAAACTCTCATTATCAATGATACCGCAATAGACGAGCGCTTTGCTGATAACCCCTTGGTAACGGGTGAGCCACATATTCGCTTTTATGCCGGGTGTCCTTTAATTTTAAAGGATGGCCATTGCATAGGCACGTTGTGTATTATAGATTTACGCCCTAGAGTGTTTGATAAAAAGGAAATTGAGGTCTTGGAAGACTTACGAGATATGGTGATCGAAGAGTTATATCGTAAAAAATAAATATCATTTGAGCTATCCCAAACGTACGTGAATACGCTATTCGCTTTTTGACTCAATATGTTTTTCCCGATAAAATAAAGTAACGTAACGTTATTTTAAAGGTATAGAATATGCAAACTACAGTGATGATGTCTTCATATGGGCTATTAAAGTTTCTTGTATATTCAACGTGGTTTTATTTTACGTTTTTCTGGTTTAAGAATACAGTTAAGAATAGAACAGTCGCTGCACTATTGCTAGGATTGATACGCTTATTATTAGGAGTAGCACTAGGGACTTTACTTGCGCCAATAACCATTGGGCTGGGGTTAGGGTTGAGATCGCTGATAAAAGCATATCTCATTGTTTATCCTGCAATAAGAGCAGTAGAGTGGGGGATAATATGGGTTATTATGGCGCGTTCCGCTAAAATTAGCATAAAAGCACCTAATAAAGCAGCTATTAGGTGGTGGATGATCAGCAGTATTATCATCTCTTGTTTAACAGATTTACCATTGTATGTATATGCGGTATTGACTGGAATACAGCTTACAGGAGGGTTTTGTTAGTCTTCTGTAGAAGCGATTTCCACCATCTCAAAATCCATTTTGACGGCGCCACAATCTGGGCAGCACCAATTGAGAGGGATGTCTTCCCAACGAGTACCAGCGGCAATACCTTCTTCAGGGCAGCCCAAGGCTTCGTCATAAACCCAGCCACACAGTAAACACATGTATTTTTTCATAAAATAGCTCTAATTGATTTTCATGGAAGTGTATCAATTTTATTCTAAGTTTGTCAATGTGTATATCAGAAATACTTGAAAATATGAAATTAAGTTATGACGGGTTAGCAACCGTCATTGCGAGGAGCGCAGCTTTGCTACAATCCAGGAATAGCCCTCAGATCTGCGGATTATTCACTGGATTGCCACGCTGCGCTCGCAATGACGACTTTCATGTTCTGTGGTTA
>CBFGYT010000302.1:0-2260 GCA_965653065.1 uncultured bacterium
CAAATAAGCCTATCGCTAAAAGTAATTTAATACCATTTAATGGGCTTTGCTGGACGGTAGTTGTTTTTTTCATGCTTATATTTCCGCAAATTTACGGCGAAGCATATCATGTTTATATCTTATGAGCAAATTACATTCGATTTTGTGCATCTTCTTCCATCCTAGGATCGATTTGTACTGTCATGGACGTTTGTCGTGGTAACGCTACAAATTTTTGTCCTTCTCCAGAGGGTATCGCGATACTCACGCGTCGTCGCCAACTATAGAAAATAGCCATGCTAACCCCTATCACAATAAAATAGAGTAATAACCCATATTTTAACGAGAATGCCTTAATGGCAATACCCGCTAATAATGGCCCCAACACTAAACCGATGCTATTCGCTAGCACTAAGCCCTGTGCCGCTGCCACCATATCATTCGCTTCTAATACATCACATGCATAACTCACACTGATAGGATAAATTGCAAACACTGCACCACCCAAAATGAAATACACCGCATAATTAAGATAAATAAATGGATAGTCAAATAGCATAGCCACTGCCGCAATAGCCAAAATAACAAACAAAATGAATAAAACTTTGCGTCTATCCATTTTATCTGATAGCTTACCAAATGGAATTTGGAATAGCATTCCCCCCATAATGACAATACACATGAGTAATGCGATTAAATTGATCTTATGATATAACTGCGATAAATAAATCGGTAGTAAATTGTAAACGACTCCTATCAATGCGCCAGAAAATAAAGCGCCTATCGTTCCTGATGGCGATTTTTTAAACAACTTGAAAATATTAAGCGTTGATGCGGCTGTAAATTGCGGTTGTATCGCTCGAGTGATCGCTAATGGAATAATAGATAAAGAAGTGCACACGGCTGCCAAAGAAAATAAACGCAGAATACGTTCAACACCTAAGTTTAACAACAACTGACTCAAGGCTAAAGCCGCATAATACACTATCATATAGGTTGCTAATATTTTTCCTCGACTGGCAATACCGCTTTGACACAGTAACCAACTTTCAATCACAACAAATAATCCAGCGGTACAATATCCAGCAATTAAACGGATCCCCAACCATAACCAAGGATCTTGATAAATTCCTTGAATAATGGTTACCGCACATAAACTTGCCGCAAAAAATGAATAGGCGCGAATATGGGATATCCGTAAGATGAGCTTTTTAACTCTAAAAGCAGCATAAACAAATCCGATATAATAAACGGCTGCAATAGTGCCTACAAATAGTGATGAATATTTTTGTTGATGCAACCATACCGATTGGCTAATCGTTAAAATCCCTGAGCCCATCGATAATAAAAAGATGCTACACATAGCACCAAACAATTTGCGCATTACGATAAATGCATTAAAATTTAGCCTGTGAATTGTTCTCTCCCTTTATCTGAACAGGTTCCGATTATCATAACATATTTTAAATCGCAGTAAAATTTATGTAAATGATTTCTCCAACTAATTTCTGTCAGCAGTGCTGACAGTTTTTGATTGGCTAATTTTGTCCATTCAAATGTGCTGGAGTCACTCTATCTCCTTTCTTTAAAAAAATCTTGCAACAAGCTCAAACTTTCATCCGCCAAAATCCCTTGTGAACTATACAAGCGATGATTCAAACACGGCGCATCGATAATATTAAACACACTGCCACATGCCCCTGTTTTGTTATCCGTCAAAGCAAACACCACTCGCTTTAAGCGAGCATTGATTAGCGCGCCGGCACACATAGCACACGGTTCTAATGTGACATACATCGTCGCGTCTATTAAACGATAATTTTTTATCTTTCTTGCTGCATCGCGAAGAGCAATGATTTCAGCATGCGCGGTCGGATCGTGAGCATTCACGGTTTGATCCCAACCTTCACCAATGATTTGATTGTCATAAACAATCACTGCACCGACGGGCACTTCGTTTTGCGCTTTGGCTTTTTTAGCAAGTTGTAATGCGTGTTGCATCCAAGTTGTATCAGTATTCATTTATGTATACCTAATTTTATTTCGAAATGCGAAGTTATGTTATGATAATCAAAAACTATCTTTGCGAGCGCAATGGCAACTTTCATGTTCCGTGTAAGTCTCACTTTTCGAAGCAACACGAATATGTATGTGGATCTAAAGTCGAAATTTAAGCTTATTGTGTGCTAAACATCATTAATCTGTGTACTGAACATCATTAATCTGTGTACTGAACATCATTTAATCTTGGATTAAGCACAGTTCCTTAATTTCACCTCGA
>CBFGYT010000303.1:0-2257 GCA_965653065.1 uncultured bacterium
ATAATGATACTATCGCACGGGAGAGGGCTGGGGAGAGGGAATGGAAACATCACGCCAGCCCTCTCCCCAACCCTCTCCCGCAAAAAGTGTCGTTATACCAGCAAAACGCCTAACGCGGGAGAGGGGGTAGATCGAGGTGAAATTAAGGAACTGTGCTTAATCCAAGATTAAATGATGTTCAGAACATAACAAACTAAAACTTCTACTTTAGATTTACATATATTTCAACGTATAATAGATCTGTTATTGACTATATAAAGGGAGACTATCGAAGTGGAGTCAATATTAAACGTCAACAATTTATCGATTGTAAAACCCAATAATACGCATTGGCAACTACTCACAAAAGAAGTCTCTTTCACCGTCGAGGCAGGAAAAACCGTTGCTATTTTAGGACGCTCAGGCTCGGGGAAAACATTAACAGCACTGGCAATCGCCGGATTACTGCCAGCGCAATTAGCGTACATCCATAACGGCGAAATTCTTTTTAAAAATGAAAATATATTGTCAATGCCAGAGTATCAGCTGCAAATCATACGCGCTGCACAGATTGCTTATTTATTCCAAGAGCCCGCAACGGCATTTAATCCTATTATGACGATTGGCAAGCAAATGAATGAAATACTCTGTCGCCATACGAAATTCGATTATCAACAAAGACGGCAACGCTGTTTACACGCATTAACAGAGGTAGACTTATCTTCTGACTGTTACGATTTTTATCCTCACCAATTATCTGGAGGGATGAAACAGCGTGCTTTATTAGCTCTGATGCTATTGCTAGAGCCAAAATTACTCATCGCCGATGAAGTGACGTCAGCATTCGATGCGGATAC
Source organism: uncultured bacterium (assembly GCA_965653065.1). Lineage (GTDB taxonomy): Bacteria > Pseudomonadota > Gammaproteobacteria > UBA1113 > UBA1113 > VFKP01. Next base: position 837 of record CBFGYT010000303.1, read on the forward strand.
GGAAAAAACGATATTAACATTATTAAAAAAACTGCAAGCCCAAAGAAACTTTACTGTATTGTTAATTACGCATAACAAACTAGTTGCACGCGATTATGCTGATTCTGTAGTGGTATTTTATCAAGGAGAAGTAGTAGAAACAGCAGCTACGCGTGACTTTTTTACAGCAGCCAAACATCCCTATAGCCAGCAGTTATTAAAGAGTGAATTAAAAAAAGAGCCCAAAGAAATTAAACAAGAGGACAAACCGATACTAGAAATTGATAATTTAGTAGTTGATTATCCTCTTCGTAAAGGCGCGTGGCGTCGGCTTGTTGGCATGACACATGCAGTAAAAGCGGTTAGTTTCAAATTATTTCCTGGACGCACTTTAGCGATTGTGGGCACTTCAGGTTCGGGTAAATCGAGTTTAGCCAAAGCATTATTTAATTTAGTAAACAGTCGATGTGAAAAAATAATTTGGCAAGGAAAAGAAGTTAATTTTCAGCAGTTGTTAGGGAAAATGCAATTGATTTTTCAAGATCCAGCAGGGGCATTAAATCCACGTATGACGGTGCAACAAATTCTAAAAGAGAACTATCATATGGATAGTCATGATAAATTATCTTACCAAGATAAAATGCATACGGTATTGACTGAAGTAGGACTAGAACAAGATATTTTATTACGCTATCCACATGAATTTTCTGGAGGACAACGGCAGCGCTTGTGTATTGCTCGGGCTCTGATGGCTTCGTCTTCTGTTTGGGTGTTAGATGAGGCGACCAGTGCCTTAGATTCTATGGTAAAAGCGCAAGTATTACAGTTGTTAAATAAATTACAGCAACAAAAGCAATTAGCTTACTTATTCATTAGTCATGACTGGGAAGCAATCCGCTATATGGCAGATGATATCGTGGTGATGAAAGAAGGGCGGTTTTTAGAAAATGCTGTGAATGATATGAATCAATAAGAAATATATCTTGTTGACATTTTCAAAGTATGAAATTTAGCACGAAACATGAAAGTCGTCATTGCGAGGAGCGTAGCGACGTGGCAATCCAGGAGATAAGTCGTAGGGTGGTAGGTTATTCCTGGATCCCCGCGTGCGCGGGGATGACAATGTACAACAGCACTCACCTAAATCTTGCATCTTCAAGTGCGTTTGGTATATATTACCCTCTCTCTAACTCTAACAACAAAGCCTTATTATCCAAGCCACCACCAAACCCCACCAGCTGACCATTACTGCCAATAACTCTATGACAAGGGATCACAATTGAAATTGGATTTAATCCATTCGCTCTCCCCACGGCGCGAGATTTATTTTTATCCCCTAATCGTTTTGCTTGTTCGCCATAACTGATGGTTTCGCCATACGGAATTTTTTGCAATTGCTTCCACGCACTGATTTGAAACTCAGTTCCTTCAACGACAAGCGG
>CBFGYT010000304.1:0-2252 GCA_965653065.1 uncultured bacterium
TATTTGACCTTTACAATTGCGAGGAGCGCAGCTTTGTTGCAATCCAGGAATAGTCCTCATATCTGCGGATTATTCACTGGATTGCTTCGCTGACGCTCGCAATGACGATTTTCATGCTCCAACGTTCAATTCGCATCTTCAAGTGCGTTTGATGTATGCTCAATGTACTGGAAAACTTTTAATTGAAATCCAAAAAATAATTTTAATTACATGCTTAAGATAATTGTAGCTATGATATACTGCGACTCTAAGGAGTAAAGCATGTCTGAAGAAACCCTCACTGCGATTGAATCGCTATCATCTGCAGCATTAAGTGATAGGCTGTTAACACAATTGCAACAGCGATTTCATTTGCAACAATTTAGAGCCGGGCAATTAGAAGCGTTATTGAGTTTGTTGCAACAACGACGCTTGCTGTGTATACAGCCAACAGGTCATGGTAAATCTTTATTATATCAATTGCCGGCAACGTTGTTGCCCGGTGTGACCGTCGTCATTTCTCCTTTATTAGCATTAATGCGCGATCAAATTCATCAATTAACGCAGCGCTTTGCAATTCCAGCGGCGAGCATTAACAGTGATCAAGGCGATGCAGAAAATGCTGCAGCAGAACAAATGGCGGCGATGGGGAAAATCAAAATACTATTCATTGCACCAGAAAAACTCGATCATTTGCGCTATTTTCAATTCTTAATGGCATTGCCGATCAGTTTAATTGTGATTGATGAGGCACATTGTATTTCAACCTGGGGGCATGATTTTCGCCCCAGTTATCGGCAGATACTAAACTTTATTAAAGCCATTACTGAAATAAATCCAACGGTTCGCGTATTAGCGATCACAGCAACCGCCAATCAAAAGACACAAACCGATATAGAGCAGCAATTAACTTTTCAACAAAACCCTGTTGTCGTACAAAGGCAAAGCATGCGACGCGATAATTTGCATTTGTCCGTTATGATTGCGCACGATGTCAGTGAAAAATTATCGATGGTGAAACAACTGTTAGAACAGTTAGAAGGCAATGGTATTATTTATTGCGCCACACGCGATAACACGGAATTGGTAGCCAATTTTCTGCAAACACAACATATTCATGTGATGGCTTATCATGCAGGATATCAGCCGCAAAAAAAGCAACAACTGCAACACGAATTCATCGATAATCACTATAAAGCCATTGCGGCGACGAATTCTTTAGGTATGGGCATTGATAAACAAGATGTGCGTTTTATCATTCACTTTGATGTGCCGGGCTCTATTACTGCTTATTATCAAGAAGTCGGGCGTGCGGGGCGAGATGGTACTGTGGCGTATGGTATTTTGTTATTTGAACAAAGTGATATTCAAATTCAACGTTATTTTATTGATTCAGCACAGCCCAGCGCCAATAGCTTTCAGATGGTGCTAGCCACTTTAAAAGAACAAGGTAGTTTGCAATTATTAAACATTAAGCGGCATACAGGATTACATCCAACGCAAGTGACAGTCATATTGGCTGAACTCATGGAACAAGACTTTATTCACAAAAAATTAGTGAATGGTAAACAAATGTATTTGCTAACAGAAAAAGCGGGACAACCAAATTTATCGCGTTATGAAATACAACACGCACTAAAAACAAAAGAGCTCAATGCCATCATTGATTATACGCAAGAAAAGAAACACTGCTTGATGTGGCGATTAAGTCAAGTATTAGGCGATAACAGTATCTATCAATGTGGAAGTTGCGCTAACTGCAAGCCATCCCCATTCACACTGCACAAAAATGCAAATGATAAAGCGAAGAAATGGTTATTAACACGGCATTTCCCTATCGATTTAGGCAGCACAGTAGCCACAGAAGGCATTGCTTTATTAAATGGTCAAATGCGGCAAGCCTTGTTTATTGAATTTATGAAAACACGTGCGTTAGAAAACCCCATGATTAGCCCATTGTTGTATGACTTAATACAGCAAGCATTGCTAGAGTTAAAGCAACATCACCCTTTTGCTGCGGTAGTAACCGTGCCATCGCACACATGGACTAGCCGCCAGCAGTGTAGTGAATTCGTAGCTAATTATTTGCGGGTGCCCTTATTATTAAATCAATTAACATGGATAACCCCTCCAGAAAGCCGTCAAGGAGAATTATTGAATAATGATCAACGACGCTTTAATGTCGAGAAAAAAATGCAGTTACAATTGCCACAACCATTATCTAGCGGCAATATTTTATTATTAGATGATTACACCGGCTCGGGACATACTCT
>CBFGYT010000305.1:0-2244 GCA_965653065.1 uncultured bacterium
AATCCAAGAATAAATGATCTTCAGCACACAACAAGCAAAATCTCGCATCTTCAAGAGCGTTTGGTATAGGCTATGTTACATCAGTTACTCATCATGTGATCAACTATTGCGTTATACGCAACGTTCTTGCTTATTTCTTTAAACTAGACTTCTCACTACCAGAAAATAACCCTTTCAATTCCTCTGCTTGTGCTTGCACTGCATCGCGTAATGGTGATGGCAAGGGTAAAAAAGTCATAGCACTAGCCGCCAACCCAACAGCAGCACTCAGCGCTTCTTTCCCAACGGTGGTTATTGTTTCCATGCTAGGCACTATACCGCAACACTCGCGAGAAGATTTATCTTGTGCTGGCTTTGTTGATTCTTGAGAAGCAAAGCTCTTTTCAGTAACACTCGGTCTTTTAGGCGACGTTGCAGCAGGATTCCATCCTATATTAGCGCCTAAATCTAAATGCCAAATATTGCTATTCGGTATTGCGGCAAATACATAACGGCTAGCATCCACCGGCACGCCATTTTGTGTCAAACAAGAATTGTCATTGGCATCTACGGCGACAATATTTTGATTTGTATTTGGAGAGGGCTGCGCTAAAGGAGACGGTGCAGAAAATGGTGTAGACACCCAAATACAAGAACGCGTGCCATCTTGTTTTACAAAGACGATCGGAATAGGGCTATTGCTATAAGGCAAGCGGATATCATAAGCACCATCGGCAGTGGGATAATAGCAGACATCGCCTATCCAAATAGATCCTAAACTTTCACTGCCAGAGCCTAATGTAATACGATAATCGGGCGTAGATTCTTTTCCTAGATAAGTGGGATAAAAAATACTGGACACATTATTGCGCGGCAGCCCGGTTGTTGGATAAAAAGGCTTTTGCGTGTTACTGCCAATATAGACGCGAACGCGAGAGCCTGGTTGCGTCTGTTTTAAGGCCGTACTATCATCATAAGGATAGGTATAAGCACTGGCAGTGAGTGCGAGTGTTCCCAATTGATCGAATGTTTTCTTGAAAACCTCGTTATTCTTCAACGCATTCGAGTGAGTGGCATGTTGTTTAAAGATGCTATTGACTTGCGTAGCCAATTGTTTCAATGTTCTTTCACGATAAGAAAGTGTTCCATACTCATGGATTAAATTATTTAATTGTAACTGCAATCGTTGGAATTCTGCGCTGCTATTATCAGAGAGGTGAGCACGCAGCACTTTTAATTGATCAATCAATTCTTTGAAGTATTCTTCAGGAGAAACTTCTTTTCTTTGTTTCTGACTTAACGCAACCAATTGTTTTAGATAACGTACATAAGGATTGCCAGCAATAGAGCCATCGGCTAATTTTACTTGGAAAGAAGGCAGAAAATTAAAATTAAAATTGACATTACTCTTACCCGGGATTATTTTTCCTTCGTTTAAGCCTTTACATACTTCACGAAATACAGAGTTAATTACGATCTGTAAAGGATCACTCGTATCAGGATCATTTTGCGCGCGAGTTTGCTGATATCCCTCGCTAGATTGTACCGTCAGTGTGCCGCCCGCACAGCCATAAAGATTTTCTGACGTGAGTTGATCCGCTGGAATAGTGACTGTCCACGTTACACCTTCACTATCTACACCGGTTAAAACTAACGCCACGCCGCCTTTTTCATCAAAAGAAAAGCGGCCATCAAAGCGCATAGAATTGCCATTATTTTCTGCTGGAATCGCATCCGATAATATTGACAGTGGCGTTTGCTTTTGCGCGAGTGCTTGCAAGTACGGATTAAAAGAAGGGTAGGCTGCTGGCGCATGTACCGGCGATAATACTCTAGACAGAGTGCCATTGGTTTGTATCACGGCTTTAGGTGCAATAGCAGATAAATTATTGGTGATGTCAATCGCTGATTTGGCATATCCCGATTGAAAAGATTCGCCCGTGATAGAATCTCCCGTTAATGCCAAAGGCACGCCGCTGCTATCTACCCAAGTCAAATCGATCCATATGGGGCCGGGCTTGCCTGACTGAGATGTATCATTAAACTCAAGAATATTATAATCATAAGGATCGTCAGGTGCCGGTTGCATACCAATAATAGCAGGTGCTGGTTGGCCGTTATTCACCACATAAATATAAATTCGACCGGCTTTCCCCACGCCATTCGGCGCAGAAGTATAGCTATAATAGAGTTGTTTGTTTTCATCGGCTTTCACCGTTACAATACCATCAGTGGCGCCTAATACTAAGGGGGGTAACGGGCGCG
>CBFGYT010000306.1:0-2242 GCA_965653065.1 uncultured bacterium
CTGTCCAGTGTCTTCCGCCGCAATTATACAAGGATTAAAAGATGTGACGATTTTAGGTCGATTTCAAGTCATTCAAAACAATCCTAGATGTATCGTCGATATTGCGCACAATCCACAAGCGAGTCAAATGTTATTACAGCAAATCACTCAATTGGGGTGGCAGGGGCAATTGCATATCGTTTTTTCCATGTTATCGACCAAAGATATGGTGGCAAGCCTTATTCCTTGGCAACACTGCCCAGCCCAATGGTATGTTGCAGAGTTAAGCGAAGCCAAAGCGGCGAGTTTAGACGCTATTTTAGAAAATTTTCAAGAAGCAAAGATGCCAGCGCCACAAAAATATGGCACAATAGAGAAAGCATACCAAGCGGCATTAACACAAGCGACTGGTAGTGAAACCATTTTAATTTTTGGATCATTTCATACAGTAGCAGCGTGTTGGCCGCAATCAACCCTTCAGGAGACCTTACGATTATGACCGTGACATTAAATGCTTTGGATTATACTTTAATCGCCGTTATTTTGATTTCTAGCTTAATTGGCTTTATGCGGGGGTTTGTGCGTGAGTCTTTGTCATTGGTTTTTATTGCATTGGCATTATGGTTGGCATTTGAATATTCATCACGCCTACAATACGCTTTTGTCGATTTGATCCCCAATGCCGAAGCGCGGTTATGGGCAGCGGTCATTACTATTATATTAGTGACCATCTTAGTAGGTGCGGGAATACAAAAGTTGATTTTGCATTTCATGAAAAAAACCGAATCGACTTATTTAGATAAATTTGTCGGTCTAATATTTGGTGTATTGCGCGGCGGCGTTTTGGTGGCTTTAATTGTGTGGGGGATCTCTAATACGTCGATGAAAGATAAACCGTTGTGGGCTGACTCCGGTATGGTTAAATCTTTACAAAAAAGTGTAGCTTGGTTAGATCAGCATCGTGATACGTATACTTCGGTTGCCGATACGGCCAGTGATAAAACAGATGATATGAAGGCGGATGCAGAGGATTCCCAACAGTCGTAGTAAATATATCCGTTTTACTTCAAAATGCGAAGTAGGATTATCGTATCCACGTGCCGTCATCCCCGCGCACGCGGGGATCCAGTGGAAGTAGCACAAATCGTGGGTTATTCCTGGATCCCGGCGTGCGCCGGGATGACAATGCACAGCCAAACAAACAGAGTCCGCAATACAAAGTAGGGTAGTATATATGTGTGGAATAATAGGTTTAGTTTCAAAACACAGCGTCAGTGCTGAATTATACGATGGCTTAACGCTATTGCAGCACCGAGGGCAAGATGCAGCGGGCGTAGTCACTTGCGAAGGCACGCAATTGTATTTACAAAAAGGCAAAGGCTTAGTACGCGATGTCATCTTATCGCCGGATATTTTACGTTTGCGTGGTCATTATGGTTTAGGCCATGTGCGTTATCCCACTGCGGGTACTGATTCTGCTGCCGAAGCACAGCCACTCTATGTCAATTCTCCTTATGGCTTATGTTTAGTGCACAATGGCAATATTACCAATGCCATCAGTTTGCAAAAAGAATTATGGAAAAAGGGGTTTAGACATTTAAACACCCAATCGGATTCCGAAGCTTTGTTAAATGTATTTGCTGAAGAATTGCAACGCGTTGCCAGCGGTGAATTAACGCCACAAAAATTATTTCAAGCAGTCTCTGCCGTGCATAGTCGTTGTAATGGCGCTTATGCGGTGATTATCTTAATTGCTGGCTATGGATTATTAGCGTTTCGCGATCCGCATGGCATTCGTCCTTTGTCTTTAGGCTCTCGTGTGAATGAAGACAATAAAGAAGAATATATCATTGCTTCTGAAACCGTGGTATTAGATGGCTTGGGGTTTAACTTGGTGAATGATATTGCGCCAGGAGAAGCCGTGTTTATCAGTCATGACGGCGAAGTAACGCGTCAGCAATGCGCCAAGAAATCGCAATTGTCTCCTTGTTTATTTGAATTTGTGTATTTATCTCGTCCTGATTCCGTGATGTCTAAAATTTTAGTCTATAAAGTACGGTTAAAATTAGGCGAATATTTAGCAGAGAAATTATTACGTGAATGGCCTAATCATGATATCGATGTGGTAATGCCCGTGCCAGAAACCAGTCGTACCGCTGCGTATGCAATGTCTTTGCGATTAGGCTTAAAATATCGAGAAGGCTTAGTGAAAAATCATTATATAGGGCGTACCTTTATCATGCCTGGGCAAGCAGTACGACGT